>JABJCZ010000060.1 GCA_018668475.1 Alphaproteobacteria bacterium
CGAGCTCGTCCATCGTCGTTGCGAAAACGCAATAGGGGTGGCCAGCAGCGGCATAAACGGTGGTAAACCGGCCGAGGCTCTCGTCAATCACCACCGGCACCGGCGTGGTGTGGGCAACCGGCGCAACGCCACCGATGGCGAAGCCCGTCGCCTCGCGGACAACGTCGGCATCGGGGCGCTTGGCCTTGCCCTCGAGGCCAAGGGCGGCCGGCAACGCCTTGGTGTCGCACTGCCTGTCGCCGGCGATTAGTGCCATGACCGGCTGGCCACCAATGGCGAAAACAAGGGATTTGACGATACTGCCCAGCTCGGTGCCGATACTGGCAGCGGCATCAGCCGCACTGCGCGCGGTTTCAGCGAGTTCGAGCACCTGAGCATTTGAGCCTGCTGCGGCCAATGCATCGGCCACACGGACCACAGCCGGATGTTCAAGATTAGACATGTGTCAAACGCTCCCCGGCGCGATCAGGCGGTCTCATCATCCGGCAGCGCCCCGGCCCAAATGGCGCCGGCGCGTGGCACCACCCGGCCCCGCTTGACCGCCGGACGCGCCCAGATCTCGTCAAACCAGCGGCGCACGTTGGGATAATTTGCCCAGTCTATGCCATGCCACTCAAAGCGCGAGACCCACGGCCAGGTGGCGATATCGGCAATGGTGTAATCGTCGGATGCGAGATACCGGCTCTTGGCCAGACGCCCGTCCATCACCTGATACAGCCGATGGGTCTCGTTAGTGTAGCGATCGTAGGCATATTTCGGCGGGTCCTCCACATGCATGCGGAAGTGATGGGCCTGGCCAAAAAACGGCCCGACGTTGCCCATCTGAAATATCAACCACTGGATCACTTCGTAATGCGCCCGCGTCTCCTGCGGGAGGAAGCGACCGTATTTATTGGCGAGATACACGAGAATTGCGCCGGACTCAAACATGCTGATGGGCGCACCGTCCGGGCCATCGGGATCAACAATGGCGGGGATCTTGTTGTTCGGCGAGATTTTCAGAAACGCCGGTTCATGTTGCTCACCCTCGCCGATGTTTACCGGGTGCACTGCATAGAGCACACCGAGCTCTTCCAGCATGATGGACAGCTTGAACCCGTTGGGGGTCGGCCAGGTGTAAAGGTCAATTGGTGCGGTCATTGGTCAGGCCACGCTTGCTGGGTTAACGGCGGGTATATTGCTTGTCACCGAACATGATGCTGCGCGCTTCGTCATCCATCTCCGTCGGGGCCTTGCGGTCACTCGCCATTACGGCGACGGCCCGCTCGGTAGCCGGCCGCGCGGCAATGGTATCAAACCACGCGCAAACCGCCGGGAACGGCTCAAGCGTCTCGCGGTCCTTGCCGTAATCCCGCACCCAGCCGAAGCAGGCCATATCAGCCACGGTATACTGCCCGGTCGCAAGCCATCCGCCAGCACTGGTGAGGCGCTTGTCCATCACACCCAGCAGCCGGTTGGCCTCATTGGTGTAGCGTTCTTTGGCATAGGGGACGTCTTCAGGGGCATAGCGGTTGAAATGATTTGCCTGCCCGAAGAACGGCCCGACATTTCCCATCTGGAACATCACCCAGGTCAGCACTTCGTATTTGTCACGCTTGGTTTCGGCGAAAAAGCGCCCGTGCTTTTCAGCGAGGTAGAGCAGGATGGCGCCGGACTCAAACAAGGAGAACGGCTTGCCATCCGGCCCATCGGGGTCCACTAGCACGGGGATTTTATGATTGGGGTTGAGTTTGAGAAATTCAGGCGAAAATTGCTCGCCCTTCAGGATATTGACGGAGATGGGATTGTAGGGGGCCTCAAGCTCCTCGAGGAGCATGCTGATTTTCCAACCATTGGGGGTCGGCCAGTAATAGAGGTCATACATACTTTTGTTTTCCCATCGCCGTTCAAACTGTTTATCGCCAACCATAGTGGAGCGCTGCTCCGCGGTAAATTCAGGTTTCTTCTGACGCTGTTCCTGCTTCTCGGCAAGCCCGCGCTGGACCGCGGGGCGAGCTTCAAGCGCGAGGACCCCTGTGTCAGCGGCGCCAATCTGACGCGCGACAACAGCAAGATCAAGCGACATCAAGACCGGGCGTCGTTCACATTAAGGTGCGCAAAAAACCTTACACCCGAACTGAAGGGTTGCAGATTTCCTCAAAATTCATGGCCTTGAAGTGCCCGGCAAAATTTCCGGTTGGGGATCCGCGCCCAATAAACCCTGCCGGCACAGCCTGAATACACGGGGTAACATGTGCCCGTCAGTTCTCAAGTCGCTGCGGAGGCGAGAATGCCCTGATAGGCCTCTCTCAACTTGCCCTTCTCTACCTTACCCATGACGTTGCGCGGAATTTCGTCGACGAAGACCACAGCTTTGGGAACCTTGTAGGCCGCAAGCTGCGTTTTCAATGCGGCAATCACATCGGTTTGTTCGGGCACGGCATTGCCATCGCCAGCACGGGTGACCACGGCAACAACAGCCTCGCCAAAGTCCGCATGCGGCACGCCGATAACGGCTGACTCACCGATACCATCGAGCTCGTCGATGCAGGTTTCAACTTCTTTCGGATAGACGTTGTAGCCGCCGGAGATCACCAGGTCCTTGGCGCGACCAACAATAAACACATAGCCGTGCTCATCGATGTAGCCGACGTCGCCGGTTTTGAAAAAGCCGTCGGCGCAAAAATCCTCGGCTGTTTTGTCGGGCTTGCGCCAGTAGCCAGTAAACACGTTCGGCCCGCGCACCTGAATGGCGCCGACCTCTCCGGTGGCAAGCGCCTTGTCATCGTCATCGACAACGCGCGCTTCAATGCCCGGCAATGGCGGGCCTACGCTGCCCGGCACACGCGCGCCGTCAAGCGGGTTGGAGGTGTTCATCGCCGTTTCCGTCATGCCGTAGCGCTCAAGAATGGCGTGACCGGAGCGAGCGGAAAATTCGTCGTGAACCTCCGCAAGCAGCGGCGCCGAGCCCGAGATGAAAAGCCGCATATGCGCGCAAGCCTCACGCGTGAATTCTGCAGCGCCCAGCAGGCGAGTATAGAACGTCGGCACACCCATCATGATCGAGGCCCGCGGCAGCGACGCCAACACGTCGCCAACATCAAAACGCGGCAGAAAGATCATGGAGGTACCGTTTGCGAGCACCGTATTGATGGCGACGAATAATCCATGCGCATGAAATACCGGCAACACATGCAGCAGCACGTCATCCGCCGTGAAGCCCCACGCTTCACGCAAGGTCGCCGCATTTGAGCCAAGATTGGAATGGCTGAGCATCGCCCCCTTAGGCCGCCCGGTCGTGCCGCTCGTATACAGGATGCAGGCGATCGCGCTGCCGTCGCCACCAGCTGTCACAAATATTTCAGGCTGGCCGGTCGCAGCCTCCGTCAAGCTGCCCTGACCCTCGGCATCCAGCGTCTCCAGCCTGGCGCCCGGATAGTCGCCAGCCAGATCTATGGACGCGATGGGCGACGCCGGATCACACACGACCAAGCGAGGCTCGGCGTCGCTCAGAAAATACCGCAGCTCCGCCTCGGTATAAGCGGTGTTCAATGGGACAAAGGTGGCATTGATGCGCAGGCAGGCCAGATACAGAAGCACAACTTCGGGTGATTTATGGGTCTGCACCATGACCCGATCACCTTCGACAACGCCAAAGCCGACAAGCGCATTGGCCAGCCTGGCGCTACCGCTCTCAACCTCGCCATAGGTAATTTTGCGCCCACCTGTACCCTCGATAAAATGCGCCGATGGCGACGGAAACCCGTCCGCGAACATCCGATACATATTCTGCTGCCAAACTTCACCTGACATGACGCTCAGATTCCCCTTTTGTTCAGACGTCGGCATTCCCAACGACCAACGCCAATGGTGTCGCCGCACTGGTATATCCGATTTTCCGCCCTTGACCCGCAAGAATGAATATCCGATATACGGATACTGACTACATGTATCTGGATACATTACGGCATAAAGTCGGGTCAAACATGGCGCCTCCTGGAAAACAGAAAAATACTGCTGCTGAGGCTTCCGACACACCGGCACCCGCGCTCAAAGGCGTGCGCCGGGCACTGGAGGTATTGGAACACCTGGCCATTGAACCGGGCCGGGCAATCGATATCGCGAATCGGCTGGGCGTATCGTGGGCAACACTCCATCGCACGCTGTCGCAGCTTGAGCACGGTGGATTTGTCGAGCGCGACGGTGACACCGGGCGCTACACCATTGGCTCGCGCATGTGGTTCGTCGGCACAGCCTATCTTGCCAGCCACCGGGTGCTGGAACTTGCCCAGCCCTATCTTGACGCAGCGGCTGAGAAAGGCGATTTGACCGTGCAGCTGGTCGAACAGTCCGACCGCCTTGCGGTAACGCTTTATTCGCACCACACGTCGGGCGAAGTCATCACCAAAGCGACATATGGCTACCATTTTCCGCTCCATTGCGGCTCCAAGGGACAGGTTCTGTTGGCCCATGCGCCCGATGATTTCGTGGACAGCTACCTTGCCGCCCCGCTGGAAACACTGACGAACGAGACAGTCACCGACCCGGACGCCCTGCGCGCTCAACTCGCTGCGATACGCGAGCAGGGATTCGGCTTTACGGAAGGCGACGTGCAACGGTTCACTGGTTCCATATCCGCGCCCGTATTCGGACGTGACGGTCGTCTGGTCGCGGCCGTCTGCATCATCGGACGGCGGACCACTTTCCGCGATGCTGCACGCAAGGAAGAGATTGTAGAAATCGTCCTCCAGACCGCGCAATCGATCTCGCTGGCACTGGGCTGGCGCCCCGGCAACAAAGAGACCTGAGCAGATACGCGGATACCCAGCCTACTTCTTACGTTCCTCGTAGGCCGGCTGAAGATTCTCGAACATTTCGACCAGCCCATCAACCGCGGCCTGCAGCATCTTTTCTCCA
>JABJCZ010000061.1 GCA_018668475.1 Alphaproteobacteria bacterium
GAGTGGTTTAGCAGACTTCGAACAGACCCGCCGCGCCCATGCCACCGCCGATGCACATGGTGACAACAACGTTCTTGGCGCCCTGGCGCTTCCCTTCAATCAGCGCATGGCCGATTAAACGACTGCCGGTCACACCATACGGATGGCCAACCGCAATTGCGCCGCCGTCGACGTTGAGCTTGTCGGGGTTGATACCAAGCTTGTCGCGGCAGTAAATGACCTGCACAGCGAATGCTTCGTTGAGTTCCCACAAATCGATGTCGTCTACACCGAGACCGTGGCGCGAGAGCAATTTCGGAATCGCGTAGACCGGCCCGATACCCATTTCATCGGGCTCGCAGCCTGCGACCGCAAAACCACGGAAGATACCCAGCGGCTGCAAGCCTTTTTTGGCTGCCAGGGTGTCGCTCATGATGACCTGTGCTGCGGCGCCGTCGGAAAATTGACTGGCATTGCCGGCCGCGATGACGCCACCCTCAATCGCGGGGCGGATTTGCGAAACGCCTTCGTAAGTTGTGCCTGGGCGAATGCCTTCATCGTTGCTGACGTTAGCTTCACGCGTGGTTTCGACGCCAGTCTCCTTATCAATGATTTTCATAGTCGTGGTGATGGGTGCAATCTCATCAGCGAACTTGCCGGCTTCGAGCGCTGCGGTGGCACGATTCTGACTTTGCACACCATAGTGGTCCTGATCTTCACGAGAAATTTTGTAGCGGCTTGCGACCTGTTCGGCGGTCTGCAACATGCTCCAGTAAATCTCGGGCTTCTTCGCCAGCAAGGCCGGGTCCTGGATGAAGTTGGTGTTCATTTCGTTTTGCACGCACGAAATCGATTCGACGCCGCCAGCGACGAAGACATCCGCTTCGCCAGCAATGACACGCTGCGCGGCGAGCGCGACGGTCTGCAATCCGGACGAACAAAAACGGTTCACTGTCATGCCGGACACGGAAACGGGCAAACCAGCTTGCAAGGCAGCCTGACGGGCGATGTTCTGGCCGGTCGCGCCTTCCGGGTTAGCACAACCCATGATCACGTCTTCGACTTCATCGCCGGCGACACCAGCACGTTCGAGCGCTGCGTTAACCACGTGGCCACCGAGGGTCGCGCCGTGGGTCATGTTGAATGAACCGCGCCAACTCTTGCATAAGGGCGTACGGGCGGTGGAGACGATAACTGCTTCGGTCATTGCGAGGTCCTCGGGGGCTGCAAAAAAGGGCCGACCATACTATTAGATTCGGCTTCCAGGGTCATCAACGTGACGAGGTGGCCGCCGGCTGGCTGGTGGTAATTCTGCGGTTTGCGACGGTGCGCTACACAGGTTCGGCTTAGCAGCGCTTGCGACTAGCAAGCCCGCTCGACTGGCAGGCTTAGCTCAGATGTTGCGCCGAATGTCGGCAGCTATACCAGCGGTCAACGCCTCTAAGTCGCCACCGCGCAGGCCAAACACCGAATTTGGCGTCCCGGCAGCTGCCCACACCATCGGGTGGCTGACCAGGTCACGGTCAATCAGAGTCAGCAGCGCCTGCGAGTGGCCGATTGGGGGCACGCCGCCAATCGCAAAACCTGTTACCTCGCGAACATAATCGGCGTCCGGGCGCCGCAGTGTCGCGCCAACGAGTGCCGCCATTTTTTTCATATCGCCCTGATTCGAGCCGCTGACGAGTGCCAATAGCGGCCGCTCGTCAGGCATGGTCGCAAAGATCAGCGATTTGACGATTTGGGCGATCTCGCAGCCGATCGCCGCAGCGGCATCCGCTGCGGTACGGGTTGAGGCGGGGAATTCGACCATCTCGAAATTGAATCCACGCGCGACGACGGCGGCTTCCACACGTTGAATCGCGCGCGGTCGGGAGCCGCCAGTCATATCGAAGGTGCGCTACTGACCGCTTGGATTGGAGTGCAGCCTGAGCATCCTGATCCATTCATAGTAGGCGCTTCAATCGTCCGGCGGCCGCAAGCGTGCGATCACGCCGTCGCGTGAATCCGTCATCAGATACAGGTAA
>JABJCZ010000062.1 GCA_018668475.1 Alphaproteobacteria bacterium
GCTGCTGTTCAATGCCGGCAACCTGCGTCTGCCGATGTTCAGCTCCAAGGGCTGTCCTCTCCGCTGCACCTATTGCGATGTGCAGCAGAAACAATATTTCACCAAATCTCCGCAGCGCATCATCGAAGAATTCCGTCACATGCGCGACGAACTGGGCGCGACATCCATCCATGTCCTGGATGACGCCTTCAATATTCGCAAGGACCGGGTGGTCGAGTTCTGTGACCTGATGCAGCAAAACGATTTGGCGGATGTGGACTGGAGTGTGCGCGGTGTCGTCGAGATCAAAGAGCATGTGGTCAAGGCGCTGGCGGATGCCGGTTGCAGGCGATTCCACGTCGGGATCGAGCACTTGGACGACAACGTGCTCACCTATTTTCGCAAGTCGCACCGACTGAAACATGTGCAGAAGTTTTCCGAGCTGGCTGCCAAATACGGCATCACTGTGCTCGCGTACTTTATTATCGGCGCTCCGCCCGAAACCGCTGCCTATCGAGAAAGATTGCCGGAAATGATCCGCGACCTTGGCATCCGGATTCCGTATTTCAACGTGCTGACACCGCTGAACCAGACGCCATTTTACCAAGGCCTCTTGCAGGACGGCACATTCAAACGCGACTATTGGGCAGAATTCGCCAACGACCCGGTCAAGCACTTCGTCATTCCCAATTTCCGCTCACCGGAAGAAGAGCGCGAGGTACAAGCCGCCCGCGACAGCCTGATCGCCGCGTTTGCCGACACCCAGAAGCCGGACAGCACGATCGCCGCCTGACTCCTTGGGCCTTCCCGCGAAATGCGGTTCCACACTGTTTTGCACAACACCTGTGGCTTATGGGACAATTCCCCATGGCCGACTCGGAGAGAGTAAAACCTGAACTGACGCCGTTCGCGCGCGAACTCACGCGACGTATGAAAGCCGCCGGGCTGACGCAAAAAGCGCTGGCGCTCAAGGCAGGTTTGAATGAAACGGCGGTGCGCGATATTCGCGGTGGCCGTTCCAGACATCCGCGCCATGACACCATCGAAAAACTGGCGGTTGCGTTAAATTGCCCGGTCATGGCACTGCTGGCGCCGGGCACAGCCGACGCTGTGAGCAGCCCCGCAGGTTCGGCGCCGGCGCCGGAGGGTCGAAGATCCCATCGTGGCGATCGCACTCTGCCTGACCCGGCCCGGACATCATCGGCAGGCCGTGATGTCGCTTCGCTGCCGCTGTTTGATGCTGCCGTGCGTGCGCCACAGCCACTTGATGCGACCAAGGCACGGGTGCGCTGGCCGGTTTCGCGGCTGCTGGTCAATGAAATCGCCGGGGGCGATGCCTCCCGGCTTGCCGCCGTCGTGGTGCGCGGCAACGCCATGGTGCCGACACTGGCTGACGGCGACATAGCTCTTGCCGATATACGCGCTCAGGCCGTCACCCGCGACGGGTTCTACCTGTTGCATCATGCAGGGGGGCTGATTGCCCGGCGCCTGACCATCGGTGCCGATGATAAAACTGTGACAGTGATTTGCGACAATACTGCCTTTGCCGAGCCCGAGGTCGTCTCCGCCCAAAGCCTGACCATCGCTGGACGGGTCGTCTGGCTCGGTCACCGGGTCTGACCTGCGCCACGTAAACTGCCTGCCTGCGAAAATCTGCCAACCGTCATAAGCCCGTCGGGAGCACCCTTTCAAATGAGCGAACTCATGCTGGACCGCAACATCCGTGACATTGCCACCGCGCTGCGGGATGGCAGCACAAGCGCTGAAGCGCTGGCCGAACAGTCCATCGACCGCCACGACGCCAATGGCGACGCGCTGGAGGCCTATATTCATTGGGACTCCGCAGGCGCGATTGCGCAGGCGCGCGCGGTAGACGCGGCGCTCAAGGCCGGGTATGAGCCAGGCCCCCTGGCAGGTATTCCGGTGTCGCTAAAAGACCTGTATGGCGTACGCAACATGCCGACCTATGGTGGCGGCCCCACCGAGTTACCCGGTGATTGGCGCCGTGAAGGACCGGTGACCCGCGCATTGCGGGGCGCCATGTGCGTGGTGCCGGGCAAGACCCACACGGTCGAGTTTGCCTTCGGCGCGGTTGGCACCAATGCCCATTGGGGAGCGCCCCGCAACCCGTGGGATGCGGGGCGGCACCGGGTCTCAGGTGGTTCGTCATCCGGTGCCGGGGTCAGCCTGTGTGAAGGGTCGGCGTTGATCGCCATGGGCACCGACACCGGCGGCTCCGTGCGCATTCCCGCCAGCGTTACCGGCAATGTCGGCCTGAAGGTGACGATCGGGCGCTGGTCCATCGACGGCATTGTGCCATTGGCACCCACCTGGGATACGCCGGGGCCGCTGGCACGAACCGTGGAAGATGCCGCCATTGCCTTTGGCACCATCGACCCCGCTGTGGACAACACGCTCGGTTTCGTCGATGGCCTGCATGGCCGCGAGGCGAGCGAACTTTGCCTCGGCATGTGCGACGAACACTTCTGGGATGACTGTTCACCGGGTATCGCCGAGGCGGTGCGTGGCGCGATTGACGAGCTGACCGCCAAAGGCGCGCGGCTCAAAAAGGTATCGATGGACATGGCGACCGAGGCCCGCGACAGCACTCACCGCGGCGGTATTTTTGGTGCGGAAGGCTGGGCGTGGTTACAGGCGGGTTATCCCGAGCGTGCTGCCACGCTGGACCCCAATATTGCAGCTCGCTTCGAGGTTGGCCGCGCCCTGCCGGCATCCGACTATTATCAGGCAATTCACGGTATCAAACCCATGGCCGCTGGCGCCAACCATGCGCTGCGCCATGTCGATGCGCTGGTGGTGCCGATGGTCAATGGTACACCGCCGACCGCCGAGGCCGTGTCTGACGACGCGATCTATCGTGAGCAGGTTGTGAAGATCACCCGCAACGCGCACCCGGTGAACCTGCTTGAGCTGTGCGCAATCACGTTGCCGGTCGGGCTGGATGCGGCGGGTATGCCGGTTGGCCTGCAGTTGATTGGCCGGGGCGGCACCGAGGAACGCCTGCTCTCGACCGCGCTGGCCGTGGAGGCAGTTCTGGGCACGAGCGCCGCCCGACTTGGCCGCCCACCGCTTATCCGCCGGTAGCCGGGTAGCGGACTGATTTGCGACAGATCATTTCCTCGGGCCCTGCCATGAGCGTATGATCCGGTTCTGTCGATGGTCGTCGCCCGACCCGTCACACCACCGCCTATAGCGAGCCCGCCCGTGAATAATTCGCGCACTGCCTGAGGAGCGACACCCGATCATGTCGCCCAAAGGCTTCCTTCTACTTGTCGCCATTACGATCTTCTGGGGCATCAATTGGCCCATCATGAAAATCGCTATGACGGAGATTCCGGTCTTTACCTTCCGCGCCATCGTGCTGTTGGGCGGGGGCCTGTGTCTGTTCGCCTTATGCAAGGCGTTTGGCTATCCGCTCACCGTCCCGCGCCGCGAATGGAAACCGCTGATCGCGATTACGATCGCGCTGTTCCTATTCCAGATCTTATCAGGCTATGGCGTCATGTTGACCGGATCGGGCCGCGCGTCGGTCATGGCCTACACCATGCCGGTCTGGGCGATCTCTCTCGGCTGGTTGTTTCTCGGCGAAAAGCCGGGCTGGCGCCGGCTGACCTCGCTCGGACTGGGTATGGCTGGCATGGTGTTGCTGATCGTCGCCGACATCGAAAGCCTGGGGGGCGCACCAGTGGGGATGATCCTCATGCTGTGCACTGCATTGGCATGGTCGGTGGCGACCATTATGCAAAAACGCGAACAGTGGTCAGTGCCGACACTGACCCTGGTGGCCTGGCAGGTCATCCTGGGAGCCATCCCCATGTGCATCGGAGCCGCCTTTTTTGTCGACTACGGGCCAGTCAACGCGCCCGGCACATGGGCCATCCTGTGCACCCTCTACAACATCTTCGTCGCAGCAGCTTTTTGCTTCTGGGCCTATATGGAGGTGGTGCGGCTTTATCCGGTTGGTGTGGCGACCATTGGTGTCATGCTCACGCCGGTGGTCGGTATTTTCTCGGGCGCATGGATTCTGGGCGAGCCACTCGGCGTTACGGAATATGGCTCGATGGTGCTGGTCTCACTGGCCATTGGCTTTCCCGTTTTTGCCAAACCCGGGGCCTGGGGCAGGGCGACCAGGCAGGCCTGAACGCAGCTTGCACTCATCCGTTACCTGAATGTAGGTTTTTCAGATGCTGAAAAAACAACTACAAAATTTTATGCGTCAGCAAGGCCGCAAGGCTGGCATGCAGCCGGTTCAGCGCGCGGCAAACGAAACTGAACGGGTAGCCTGGCTTGAGAATTCCGGCCTGATGGATATCGACCTCGACAATGACCCGTTCATCAGCAACATCACTCAGCTCGCGGCTTATATTTCGAGTTGCCCGAAGTGCATGGTAAATTTTCTGGGGAGCGACACTCAGCGCAGCAAGGGCAGCCACGGCTTCGGCATGAAAGACCGCCTTATGACCAAAGAAGTGCCGGTCGACATCTCCCTTTGCCAATATGTGCTGGAAAACCCGACAGAGCAGGTGATCTTCAAGGACAAGGCAGTCGACCCTCGCCTGCAGGCCCTAGCCAAATTTCCGATGGCGCCGCAGTTCGAGTTCTATGTCGGGACGCCGCTGATCAGCTCCAGTGGCTATACTATGGGCACACTTTGCATTTTCGATGGCGAGAAGAATGACATCGACCATCGCCAGACGGAAATCCTGCGCCTGCTGGCGGATCAGACTGTCCTCTACGTCGAAAACC
>JABJCZ010000063.1 GCA_018668475.1 Alphaproteobacteria bacterium
CAACGAGAAGAAAGAAGTGGAGCTGCGGCTGATCAGGGAGCGTGACAAGATCCTTGGCACGCTGCAGGACTGGAAGTGGTACTGCGGGAACGAGCTGTCACCAATTCTCCAAATCAACCAGCGCGTGGAATGATCCTGATATGTAAAGCAGCGGTTCGCCAGCGCCGACCCAGTCACCCTCTTCAAAACGGGTCTCGAACTCAAATTCAACGTCGCGCTCGGCGGCAACGTCCGCCAGCCAGTCCATCATCAGGCGTGGCGCAAAACAGACCGGGCGGCGCATGAAAATCGCGTAGGTGACCTGTTTGTCACCAAATCGACCAACCGCGCTGCGCGTCTTGACGAAATAGCGGTCAGTGAATCGCGAGATCTCTTTTGCAGACGGAGAATTACGCATGGCCATGACTGGCTTGTCCCTGTCCGGCAGCATTATCAGCCGGGTGAGAATTATGATCCGGAGTTTACGAAACCGCTGCCAGCGGAACCGCAGCGCTCCGCTCGTCCTTGAGCTGCTCGGCAATCAGAAAAGCGAGTTCAAGCGCCTGCGACGCATTGAGCCTCGGGTCGCAATGGGTGTGATAGCGGTCCTGGAGAGATTCCTCGGTAATCGCTTGTGCGCCACCCAGGCACTCGGTGACATCCTGGCCAGTCATCTCAAAATGCACGCCGCCGGGATAAGTGCCCTCAGCTTGATGCACCGCAAAGAAGCCACGCACCTCGGCCAGAATTTGATCGAACGGCCGGGTCTTGTAGCCAGTTGACGATTTGATGGTATTGCCATGCATGGGATCACAGGCCCAAACGACCTTGCGGCCCTCGTCTTTCACGCGCCGGACCAGCGCCGGCAACTTATCAGCCACCCTGTCCGCACCCATGCGGCTGATCAGCGTCAAACGGCCGGCCTCATTGTCAGGGTTCAGCACGTCAATCACTTTGATCAATTCATCCGGGTCCATGCTCGGGCCCGTTTTCAGGCCGATCGGGTTCTTCACGCCTTGCAAAAAAGCAACATGTGCGGCATCGAGCTGACGCGTGCGGTCGCCGATCCACAGCATATGTGCCGAGCAGTCGTACCAGTCGCCTGATGTGGAATCGACCCGGGTCAGTGCTTCCTCGTAGCCGAGGATCAGCGCCTCATGGGAGGTGAAAAATTCGGTCTCGCCAATCTGCGGTGCCGTTTTTGACGTCATCCCGCAAGCGGCCATGAATTCGAGCGTCTCAGTGAGGCGGTCCGCCAGATCGCGATACCGGGCACCCTGCGGCGAGTTGCCGACAAAGCCCATATTCCAGCGATGCACTTCGTTCAAATCGGCATAGCCGCCCTGGGCAAAGGCACGGATCAGGTTTAGCGTAACGGCGGACTGGTTATAAACCTGCACGAGGCGCTCGGGATCCGGGCGCCGGGCCTCCGCCTCAAACGCCATGCCATTGATCATATCGCCCCGGTAGGACGGAAGCTCAACGCCATCAATTGTCTCGGTTCCGGCTGACCGCGGCTTTGCATATTGGCCTGCCAGACGGCCGACCTTCACCACCGGCAGCTTGGCGCCATAGGTAAGCACAACGGCCATCTGCAACAACACCCGAAACGTATCGCGAATATTGTCGGCATGAAATTCCGCAAAACTCTCCGCGCAATCACCGCCCTGCAAAAGAAATGCGCGGCCCTCACACACATCGGCCAGACGGGCGCGCAAGTTGCGGGCCTCACCAGCGAATACGAGCGGCGGCATACCTTTTAGCCGGGTCTCGACATCTGCCAAAGCGGTCGCGTCTGGCCAGTCCGGCTGCTGCTCAACAGGCCGGCTCCGCCAACTATCGGGGTTCCAGTTTCCGGTCATCGTAAAACTCCTGGCGGCACGGTGCCGCCTGAGGACGTGCCTATACGCCTAAATCAGTTATTTTTCCACCCTTTAGGCGGCTTCCTTGCATCACAATTACAGCCGATCAGGAGACCGGCTCATACATTGTGACGAATTCTTCCGCTGCCGTCGGATGCACCGCCATGGTGGCATCGAAATGTGCCTTGGTCGCCCCGGCCTTAATGGCGACACCGAGAAGCTGCACGAGTTCGCCGGACGCATCACCGATCATGTGGCAACCAACAACCTTGTCACTATCTCGATCGACCACCAGTTTCATGAAAATCGTTGTGTTGCGGCCCGACAACGTATGCTTCAGCGGGCGAAACCGGGTTTTGAAAATATCGACGTGTGCACAATGCGTGCGCGCTTCCTCTTCCGACAAGCCGACAACTCCTATTTCAGGTTGGGTAAACACAGCTGTCGCCACATCGCGATGATCGGGGTCTTGTGGATTATTGTTGAACAAGGTCTCCGCCAGGCAGCGGCCTTCGTGAACGGCCACTGGCGTGAGATTGATCCGGTCTGTGCAATCGCCAACGGCGAACACATTCTCGACCGATGTCTGCGATGATGAATCAACCGTTACCGCGCCCTTGTGATTGAGCACGACTCCCGCATCTTCCAGACCAATACCACTGGTGTTGGGCGCGCGCCCGGTCGCAAACAACACCTGATCGGCTTCAATAACGTCACCATGGGTCGTTGTCACCGCGATACCACCGGCGGTTTTTTCCAGCTTCACCGCATTCGTGCCAAGGCGAATATTGACACCACCGTTGCCCATCTCCTCACAGGCCACTTCGCGCACATCCATATCAAAGCCGCGCAGCACCATGTCGCCGCGATAAAGCTGGGTCACTTCCGCGCCGAGCCCCGCAAATACACAGGCAAATTCGCAGGCGATGTAGCCGCCCCCAACCACGACAAGGCGCTTCGGCTTCTCAGCCAGATCGAATATCTCGTTCGACGAAATTGCCAACTCGACACCCGGAATATCCGGCATGACCGGCCAGCCGCCAGTGGCAATAAGTATGTTTTTGGCGACATGGGTCTCGTCACCGACTGCAACAGCATTGGCGCCCGAAATTCGCCCCCGACCGGCGATACTCGTCACACCGCTTTTGTTCAGCAAATTCTCGTAGATCCCCTTAAGCCGATCCAGCTCGGTGGATTTGGCCGCTACCAGATCCGGCCAATGAAATTTCGGCGTGCCAACCTGCCAGCCGTAGCCGGCAGCATCTTCGAAGTCGTGTGCGAAATGTGAGGCATAGACCATGAATTTTTTAGGAATGCAGCCGCGATGGACGCAGGTGCCGCCCATGCGGTCCTCCTCGACCAGCGCAACGCGCGCGCCGTAACTCGCGGCACGCCGCGCACATGCAACGCCACCGGACCCGCCGCCAATCACAAACAGATCAAACTCGGCCATCACGACCTCCTGCATTTATCGCCCGTTCAAAATACCAGCGGGGCCGGCCATCGCGACCGCCCCCGCCAGATAACGTCACCCGGGTGCCACCACGCGCCAAAGCGCACCGGCTGGCACCATCCTGCTCAGACGCCGCCCATGCAGGTGTATTTGATCTCCATGAAGTCTTCCATGCCATGGTGCGAACCTTCGCGCCCGAGGCCGGATTCCTTCATGCCGCCAAAAGGCGCCACTTCAGTTGAGATGATG
>JABJCZ010000064.1 GCA_018668475.1 Alphaproteobacteria bacterium
AATAACCGCCGTGTGCAGGTTAACGAGGACCGGTCTAATCTCGGGCAACTCAACCTGAAAACGATCGAAGTAAACCCGTGCAAAGACCTCCGCCAACTGGGCCTGCGTCACGTTGGGTCCATCCAGCGGAATAGTCATCAAGTGGGTTTGCCCCTGAAACTGCATTTCGGCAAAGTGCAGAGCGTCCACCCTTTCAGTCGCAACCCCCTCGCGCGCGATGGTCGCTTTGCCATCAGCGACGTGTCGGGCAAATATCGCGTGAACTTCATCGACGTCGAGATCAGCGAGCGGCGCGTTGACTGTATTGACGTAGTCATGCCGCAGGTCCGCTGCGATGCATCCGACGGCATTGGTAATCCCTGGTCGCGCAGGCACCATGACACGCGGTACACCTAGCTCGCGCGCAAGAGCAACGGCGTGCATCGGCCCCGCACCGCCAAAAGCAAACAACGTAAAATCACGCGGGTCATGCCCCCGGGACAGCGTCACCATACGAATAGCGCCCGCCATACGGTCGTTGCCGATGGCGAGTATCGCGGCAGCCGTCTCTTCCGCGTTCAGGCTCAACCCGGCACCAACCTCGCTTACAAGAATGCCTTTAATTTTCTCCATCGATACCGGGTTATCGACTGAAAGCAGACCTCCGGGATCAAGCCGGCCGAGCACGAGATTAGCGTCGGTAAGGGTCGGCTTCGTGCCGCCGTGGCCATAGCAAATTGGTCCCGGCCGGGCGCCGGCGCTTTCCGGCCCGACCTGCAACATACCCGCCGCGTTCAACAACGCAACCGAGCCACCACCGGCGCCGATGGTGTGAACATCCACCATCGGCACATGCACCGGCATGGCGTATTCCAGTTCCATCTCGGCCGTAACCTCGGGCACGCCCCCGATAACCAGCCCGACGTCACAACTGGTGCCCCCGGTATCAAATGTAATAAGCCGCTCAACACCTGCCGCCCGGGCCGTTGCAGCCGCCGCCATGACGCCGGATGCCGGCCCGGACATCACGGTATTCACCGCGGTGTCGGCCACAATACGCGCAGATACACTCCCGCCATTGCCCTGCATGACCAGAAGATCATGCTCATACCCCTGCGCCGCCAGTTCTGTCTCTAGCCGCGCTATGTAGCGATGCAACACAGGCTGCACGGCGGCATTGACGGTCGCCGTGACGCCGCGTTCGTATTCGCGATACTCCGACAATACGGCGTGCCCGGCCGTGATGTAGTGGTTCGGCCAGACTTCCGCCGCGACTTCGGCAGCCCGTCGCTCGTGGGCCGAATTTCGGTAACTGTGTAAAAAATGAATGACCAGCGCCTCGCAGCCGGCAGCAACCAGCGCTTCGGCAGCATGCCGTACTGCGTCTTCATCGAGCGGCACGAGCACATTGCCTGCGGCGTCCATCCGCTCCGAAACCTCATACCTCAATTCACGCGGTATCAGCGGCTCAAAGTGCCCCAGCAGTCCATATGGATTTGGGCGGGTTCGCCGACCAAGCTCCAGTACATCTCGAAAGCCCCGAGTGGTGATGAGCCCGCACCGCGCAATCTTGCGCTCCAGTATGGCGTTGGTCGTGGTGGTAGTGCCATGGCTGATGCTCGCCACCTCCTTCAGCGCAATACCTGCTGCGGCAACAGCGTTCAATACGCCGAACGCCTGATTTTCTGGCGTCGTCGGCACTTTGGCGATTCTAACCTCGCCCGTGTCCTGGTCCATCAGGACGAGGTCGGTAAACGTGCCGCCGACGTCGACCCCTACAACCGCATTGGTCATGACGCTTCCAGCTTTAGCGCGTCCAGACTACCCACCACACGGACGGCTCCCTGCAACGCGATATGAGCCGCGACAATCAGGCCGCGGCTACGCAGAAGTTCGGCCTGCTGTGCCCCACCGTCCAGCGCCATTTGAATGGCGTCATCACTCAATTCGCCGACATCAACGGTCACCAATCGGTCACCAAGATCGGTGTCGTCCCGAACCGAGCGTGCAGGTGCGACCCGCACGGCCTCATTGGCCACGTCGGTGGCATTGCCAACCAGTGTGGCCGCCGCATCAGCCGCCGCCGCAGTGCCAGCCAGCACGGTCACGGAATCAGCTACACCCAGAGAAAGTGACCGCCCCCGCCAACCAGATGTCGCGATACCACGCACCGGCATTGCCGCATCGATCACCACCCGGCCATCCAATGCGGGGGCGTCTTGATTGGTCACCACGCCAGCCGTCAGTGATTCTCCACCGGCCAGATACAACGCAATATCGCCGCCATTATTCACGTAGGCCTTATCGAGGGCGCGACCTTCCATCATCGCTGCCAGAACTTCCTCGGCCACAGCACCGGCGACCGCCGCCATCGGCGTAATGAAAAACGATCTGTGCGGCCAGACAGCGTCCGCCATGCGACGCTCAACAGTCCCCGAAAATAGTGGCATTGCTGGGCCAATGGGCGTGCGCAGGCGGGGCAACTCAGCAACCAACTCATGCAGGATGGTGCCAAACCGACGGCCGGCCTGCTCATAGGACAGTGCAACCTCATCAGCGGCACCGAAGGCCTGCGCGATGATATCGATCGGCCCATGCTGCAAATGCAGCCGTAGGCCATCCGGCAACAAGGATTGCTGTGCGCGCATGACTATTGCTCCTTCCGTCGGGCCGGCCACGGATGCGTTTCATCCCACGGCATGGTCTTCACATGATTTCCCTGAGCCGCCATGGCAGCCTCAAGACCAATCACGTCGTCGGTGTGACCACCCATGTTTTCGTATGATGCCAGCGGCAGGGTGAATTCGATTGGCGCAACGAGCGCCGGAGTTGGCACATGGCCAAAAGCGTTATCCGGCATGGTGGTCACATCGACCATGAATGTAATGCCGCCACCCGGCCAGATGTACACCGGCGCACCACCCGAGGTCACACCGGTCAACGCCTCCTTGACGGAGCGAGTCAGACGCACAGGGTTTTCAGTCACCCCGGAGCGAAGCGAGCCGCCGGCGCCAGCCATAAACAGGACGGTGCAAAGAGCCGGTTCACAATTCTCGGCAATGCGGTCGACAACCGCCGCAACAGGTGCCGGAATATTCCCCGGCACCGGTTTAAGATCATCATCCAGCACATACCATGCTGCATCTTCGCCCGTGGTCGACACCATATGGAGACGTAAACCGGGCCATGCGACCTTGGGATTGATTTTCTCAATGATTTCCAACGGGTCATCCACATCGGTACCGCCCCAGCCGGACCCGTGGCCTGCCACCTGAAAATACCGCCCCGGCGTGGATCGACGCCCCCGAACGCGGATACCTGCGGGGCGGACATCGAGAAACCGCCCGGCCTGATGTTCCGTCAACACGCCGGTAATGTGATCATCCACGACGATGACTTCATCAGCATGGCCGTGCCATTGTTTCGCAAACATGCCCATCGCTGCCGAGCCACATCCGACGCGCATACGCGCCTCGCGCTCGCCGTTTACCACCGGCGCCTGGCCCGCCTGAATGACAACCGTCTCGCCGCCATCCACCGTCACTTCCACGGCGTCGCCGTTGCAAAGATCGAGCATTGCCTTGCAGGTAACAGTGCCTTCGCGCTTCGCGCCACCGGTCAGGTGCCGCACGCCGCCCAGTGAGAGCATTTGCGAGCCATATTCCGCCGTCGTCACATGACCAATTTCCTCGCCATCGCAACGCACCGAGGCCTGTTCCGGGCCGAGATAGCGATCAGTGTCGATCTTCACCTTGACGCCGCAGTAGCTGAAAATACCTTCGGAGACGACGGTGAGCATATCGACGCCGTCGACCTCACTGGAGACGATAAAGGGCGCCGGTTTGTAATCGGGGTAAGTCGTGCCCGCCCCGACCCCGGTCACGAAGCGCTCGGCCCGCACCACGTCGCCAGTCCAGTTGCTGCTGCCCTCCATAAATGGCACCAGCTTTGGCGCCCTCTCGGCAACAACCAGCGGGTCGACGCGCGTCAGTTTTCCGCCCAGGTTTGCATAGCGGTCACACGCGCCGGGCTTGCCCTCCCTGATGCGACACAGCACCGGGCACGCATCACAGCGCACTAACCCGTCGTCAGATGATGCAACGGTCGTCACGGTCTTTTCAGACATGACGTTTCTCCTGCTCGCGCAGCGCGGCACGCACCCGATGCGGTAATGCTGGCACCTGGGTCAATCGCACGCCCGTGGCATGACGGATAGCACCGAGTATGGCCGGCGCCGTCGGCACCAACCCGGGCTCTCCGACGCCCTTGGCGCCAAAAGGCCCGAGCGGTTCTTCCTCTTCAATTAATATGACGTCAATGGACGGCATATCGCCAGCGGTCGGGATCAAATAATCATGCAAGTTGTCGGTTCGCCCGGGCAAATACTCTTCCATCAACGCAAGGCCAAGACCCTGGGCAATACCACCGTGAATTTGCCCTTCAACGAGCATGGGGTTAATTGCCCGCCCGACATCGTGCGCCGCCACAACGTGACGCACCTTCACCGTACCCAGTGAGACATCCACATCCACAGTCGCGATCTGTGCGGCAAAGGCGTAAGTGGCATATGGCGTGCCCTGCCCGTTGGCATCGAGCGGCACCGTAGGCGGATCGAACCTGCCGGTGCTCCTTATAACCGCGCCCTCGTCATCCACCGGCAGACGAGCCAAATCGATGGTGTGCACGGCGCCGGCGTCGTTCACACGGATGTGCGCGCCGTCGAGGGTAATCACCGCCTCCGATCCGGCATTGGCCAGACGCAGCACATCACCGCGAAACGCCTCACCGGCCAACTGCGCGGCCCTGCCGGATACAAAGGTCTGACGGGAAGCCGACGTTTTGCCGGCGTCCGCCGTCAAATCCGTATCGCCAACGATTTGCTCGATCGCACCAACGGGAATGCCCGCCGCGTCCGCCACTATCTGTGCGAGGATCGTGGTCGAGCCCTGGCCGATATCCACAGCCCCGTTCTCAAACATCAGGCGACCATCGGGCATCAACGCCAACCGCATCGTTGACGGGTTAGACATGCCTGTATTTCCGATGCCGTACCACATGCATCCTATGCCAACGCCACGACGTACCACCCCAGCACTCTGGTTTGCCGCGTCCGCCGACGCCAGCGCACTTTCCCAATGCGGCCGCAGGGCACCGAGACACGGCGCCATACCTGCACTGGCCGTGATCACTTGCCCTGTGGCCAAGCGTTGGCCGGGGCGTAGCGCGTTGCGATACCGAAACTCGAGGCGGTCGATATCCAGTTGTCCTGCCAGATCATCCATCAGCGTTTCGTGCGCGATGGCGGCTTGCGGCACACCGAACCCTCTGAAGGCTCCACAATTTGGGCCATTAGTAAGAATGGCCCGGCCGCGGGTGGCGACATCAGACACAAAATAAGGACCCATCGCATGAACCGGCACGCGCCCGGCAACAGTGGGCCCCCACGATGCATAGGGGCCGGTATTGACGTCGGCGGAAACCTCGACGGCGCTCAACATACCGTCCTCGTCGCAGGCAAAGCGTGCCTGCAGCGAAGCGGGATGGCGCTTGGTGCTGAAGGTCATGCTTTCAGGGCGCGTGAATACGCAGGCAACCGGCCGGCCCAGCAGCCACGCAGCTACTGCGATGAGCGGTTGAACCGAGAGGTCGAGCTTGCCGCCAAAACCCCCGCCACAGGCAGTCGGCACAACCCGTATCTGATCGGGCGCGAGACCCATGATATTGGCCAACTCGTCGCGGTCCACGTAGGGCGTTTGGGTGGTCGCATGAATCTCAAGCCGATCACCGATCCGGCGCGCCCATCCGGCTTCTGGTTCTATGTAGGCGTGCTCCACATAGGTGGTTTCAAAGGACCCTTCGGCTATCGCCGCCGCTGCGGGAAACGCCGCAGTCGGATTTCCGCTCAATACCTGGCCTTCAACCAGAACATTACCAGGTCGCGCCGCATTGATGGTTGGTGCGCCACTGGCGAGTGCCTGCTGCATGGAGAGGACGGGCTCAAGCGGCTCCCAGATGATGGGAACATCTTCCTCGCGCACTGCCTCAACCGCTTCGCGCGCGCCGACCAGTGCCACAATTCCGTCGCCCCGCATGTGCACGATGCCATCGGCAAGCACAGGCTGATCCTTGAGGTCGGGATAAATGCCGTAGCCATTGAATGGCACGTCGGCGGCGGTGAGAACTTTCAATAATCCGGGATGCTGCGCGAGAAACCCCGCGATATCACCAAGTTCAAACCTCGCTGATGGGTGGGGTGATCGAATAACCCGTAGCCACAGAGAATCGGTCGGTATGGCGTCCGCGCCATATTCCGCCGAGCCATCAACCTGATCTTCAGAATCCACGCGCGGCAGAGGTGCGCCAACTGCAGAGCCGGATTGTGCCGTGCCAGCCTCAGCGGCGCTTTCAACTGGCCCGACATCGAGTATTGCCTCAACAATCTTTCCGTACCCGGTGCAGCGGCACAGAACGCCACCGATGGCATCCAGCACCTGCTGCTCGTCCGGTGCCGGAACCGTATCGAGCAGGCTCTTTGCGGCCATCAACATGCCCGGCGTGCAGATGCCGCATTGCGCCGCACCGTGACGCTCGAAGGCGGCCTGCAACGGCGATAGATTATCGCTTTCTCGAAGGTGCTCTACCGTCATCACTCTGCGCCCGGCGGCCTGACCCAGCGGCATCAGGCAGGCACAGCGCTGAGCGCCGTCCACCAAAATCGTACAGGCACCACAATCACCGGCGTTGCAACCCACCTTGGTGCCGGTCAGCCCAAGCTGGTCGCGCAGCACGTCCGACAGGCGCTGTGCCTGAGACCCACCAATGCTGACCGATCGCCCGTTGAGTTCAAATGTGGCTACATCGCCACTCATAGCGTCACTCACAGCGCCTCTCCCAGCTGTGTGAGAGCGCGGCGGCAAAGTGTTGCTGCCGATTCAAGCCTGTAGTCAGCCGTGCCGCGCGGATCCGCGATCGGCGTCAGCGAAGCGAAGTGTTCGGCCAACACTGCATCGCCAAGGGCGGCGCCGACTGGCTTGCCAATCAGCTCGGCTTCCAGTCCCGGCAGGCGCTGCGCAACCTCGGAGCACGCGCCCACGGCCACGGCTGCCCTTGTAACCAGACCGACCGCGTCAACCTCAAGCGCAGCGGCGACCATGGAAATAGAGATAACCATGTAGCGCCTGGCACCGAGTTTGAGAAAGCAGCCGCCAGCTCTGCCACCCTCTTTGGACGCGCCCGGCGCTGGTATCAGAACCGCGCTCACAAGTTGATCCTCCCGGAGGGCGGTGCGCCGATTGCCCTGCACAAACGCAGCCAATGGCAAAACCTCAATTCCCGCGCGTGAAGACAATTCAACTTCGGCATCAAGGCTGAGGAGCACCGGCATTCCGTCGGCAGCTGGAGATGCATTGCAAAGGTTGCCGCACAGAGTGCCGGCATTTTGAATTTGGGCACCACCCACTTCTCGGGCTGCGGCCTTTAGGCCATCGAACCAGGCTGGCAGATCCGCCGTCTGAATATCGGTCCATGTTGCGAGCGCAGGGATACGCCACTGGCCGCCGTCATTCCGGATCGAGCGCAAACCGCTGAGGGCAGAAATATCGAGAATATCGTCATCCAAAGGCAGGCCGACGCGGGCAGGATAATAATCCGTGCCACCGGCGATGATAGTCCAAGCGCCGTCACCAAGCGCGGACAGCGCTTCATCAAGTGACGATGGGCGGAGATAAGCCGCCATTCCCTTGAACCCCCTTTTGCCCGGCTCCCTTGTGGAATGTACCCGCCTAATCAGCCGGCCCATCCCGAGCGCCACGTTAGCAGCGATTTTTATATGTATACAAACAATATTTTGGGCATATGGCCGCGGTTGTCAATAGTCGACCACCGTTCACGCGC
>JABJCZ010000065.1 GCA_018668475.1 Alphaproteobacteria bacterium
AACGCATGGATCCGCTTCGGCGGCGGCCAGCAGCTTTGGGACGAACTGGCCGGCAATTACGGCCTGAAATGCCTGATGTGCGGCAATACCGGCGTCCAGATGGGCGGCTGGTTCCGTAAGGAAATCAATTCCGCGGACGACCTTAAAGGCCTGAAGATGCGCATCCCCGGCCTCGGCGGCGACGTCATGGCAAAGCTCGGCGCATCGCCTGTATCGCTTCCCGGCGGCCAGATTTATGAAAATCTCGTTTCCGGCGCGATCGATGCGACCGAATGGGTCGGCCCGTGGAATGACAGCTTCATGAAGTTCTATGAAGCGGCCAAGTACTACTACTATCCGGGTATGCACGAACCGGCGGCGATGCTGTCGCTCGGTATGAATGCGTCCTGGTGGGGCAAGCTCACCAAATCCGACCAGCTTCTGATCGAAGCCGCCGCGGCGATGGAAAACGACGTCATGATGTCGGAATACAACGCCAAGAACGGCGCGTCGCTTAACAAGCTCGTGTCCGAGAACGGCGTCAAGCTGCGCCGCTTCAACGATGACATCTATGACAGCTTCGGCGATGCTTCGAAGGAGGTCTTTGAGACGGTTCAGTCCCACAGCCCGCTGGCGAAGAAAATTCACGACAGCTTCGTCGGTGCCCGTAAAGAGCTTGGCGCGTGGACCAAGATTTCGGACCAGGCCTACGTCCAGCAGCGCAACCGCGTTCTCGGCGTCTGATCCGATAGGAAAACTGATATGAAAGCGGAGCCCCCGGGCTCCGCTTTCTTTCCCTGCCCGTATCGTTCCATTATTTCTAAGCGGGCCGGTCTTCAGACTTTCCAAGACGCCGATTGCCAATGGCATCTGTCTCCATTTCTGCCGAAAGCAACGGCTCGGCCGTCTGCACGCTTCTGCGCATTGCGGCGCTGTCGACCGCGATGGTCGCATTCGTCTTTACGCTCAATAATTATCTGATTTTCTGGCAGGGCTGGCCCGGGCTCGCCAACCTGTTTTCGCATCTCGGCTGGTTTGGCGCAGAACCGTTGCGCAAGGCGCTTGACGGCAGCGCTGTCTCACTCGGGTTCCTGCAGCTTGCCTTGTACGCTATCGCCGTCGTCGCCGTTGTCCTGTATACGGTGCGGCGCCCCAATGCGACCCTTACAATAGATGCCGACCTGCTCGCGGGTATGGCGGCCTATATCGCGCGCGCGGCATTCTGGATGGTACTGCTGGTCGGCATGGCCGATATGGTGATCTCGTTCCTGCGGGTCGAAGGCGCTCTGGCCAGTGTGTTTGGCGATCATCTCACCACACAGCTCGGACGCGCAACGTATCGTGGCACCTACGTTCATTTCCCACTTGTTGTGGTATCCATGATCATTGCCTGGTTCAGCAAATCGCTAGGCTTCACGTGGCTCGCCCTGTTGATCGTCCTCGCGGAATTCCAGATTGTTCTGGCCCGTTTCATTTTTTCATATGAACAGGCCTTTATGGGCGACCTGGTACGGTTCTGGTATGCCGCCCTCTTCCTGTTCGCGAGCGCGTACACACTGCTCGAAGAAGGCCACGTCAGGGTCGACATTCTCTATGCCGGCATGGCCGAGCGCAAAAAAGCGTGGACCAACGTGATCGGCTCGGCGCTTCTCGGCGTGCCATTGTGCTGGGTGATCATGGTATCGGGCATGTGGGATAAATCGAACCTGATCAATGCACCGCTGCTCAGCTTTGAAGTCACCCAGAGCGGCTACGGGCTCTACGTCAAATATCTGATGGCCGGGTTCCTGCTGGTTTATGCCCTGACCATGCTGACGCAGTTTCTGGGCTACATACTCCGCAACGCCGCCGTCCTCGCAAGAGACGCAGACGCCCGGCCGGTCGGCGGTCACGCCACTCCCTGATCGGTTCGGAGAAAGCAAAGCAAAACAATGGAAGTCGTCTTTCTCCTCATACTGGTCATCACAATGGCCGTCGCGCTGGCATCGGGATACCCGGTCGCCTTTGCTCTGCCCGGCTCTGCGATCATCTCCATCGCGCTCGCGGCCCTGTGCGGATATGTCTTCACGGGGAACGCGGATGAGTATTTCCTGCAAGGCGGTCCCAGCCAGTGGCTCGATGCCGGTGTTACCAATTTCCGGGGCGTTTACTGGGAGGTCGAACGCGACACACTGATCGCCATCCCCCTGTTTATCTTCATGGGCATCATGCTCGAACGCTCGAAGGTTGCCGAAGACCTTCTGGTAACCATGGCGCAGTTGTTTGGGCCGATCCCGGGCGGTCTTGGCATCGCCGTCGTGTTTGTCGGCGCCCTGCTCGCAGCCACGACGGGCATCGTCGGTGCGACCGTCGTGGCCATGGGCCTGATCTCACTGCCGGTTATGCTCCGGGCCAAATATTCCCAATCTCTGGCAACTGGTACAATCGCGGCGTCCGGCACGCT
>JABJCZ010000066.1 GCA_018668475.1 Alphaproteobacteria bacterium
CCCGGTGGTGGAACACCACGGCCATTGTTTGATGCATTGGCGCGTCAGCCACTGACATGGCCTCAGGTGACGGTCGGGCTGACTGACGAGCGATGGGTGGCGCTGGATTCTGACGATAGCAACGAGGCGCAGACACGCCGCCATCTGCTGCAGTATGAAGCGCGAAAAGCGATTTGGGCGGGGCTTTGGAACGATGCGCCGACGTTGGTAGGAGCGGCGGAGGCTGCCGGACGGCGCTACGAGAACATATTGCGTCCCTTTGACGTCGTGGTGCTGGGAATGGGAGACGATGGTCATGTAGCTTCTCTATTTCCCGGTGATGTGGATATCGCCGCCAAGCTGGACCCAATGGGCACCGCGATTTGTGTGGTTGGCACGGCGCCTGTTGCACCATACGAGAGATTATCGCTTGGTCTGTCTGCGCTGGTGGCGTGTCGCCGCTTGATTTTGCTCATACGCGGTGAGGGCAAGCTTCAGCTGCTGCGCTCGTCGGATGAATCAGACGCCGGTGCGCAGCTGCCGGTCCATGCGGTGTTGGCGGCCGCCGGCCCAGCGGTTGAAGTCGTCTGGGCACCTTAAGGGGTTTTCATCATGATGGTCGCGAGAATTGAAGAAGTTACCGAGCGCATTGTCGCTCGCAGTCAGGCCGGGCGAAGTGCTTATCTGGAACGTATGGCGCAAGCCGGGAACAACAACGGCCCGCGCCGCGAAACGCTGCCGTGTGGCAATCAGGCTCATGCGTTTGCGGCGGCTTCTGCTTCCGACAAACCTGCGCTCAAGGCCGGTGCCGTAACAAACGTCGCCATAATTTCCGCCTATACGGAAATGCTGTCGGCGCACCAGCCTTACGAGCGTTTTCCCGAGATCATCAAGGACGCAATTCGTGATGCCGGGGCCGTAGCGCAATTTGCCGGTGGGGTGCCCGCGATGTGCGATGGCATTACGCAGGGCCAGCCCGGCATGGAAATTTCATTGCTCAGTCGTGATGTGATCGCAATGGCGACGGCGGTTTCCTTGTCACACAATGTATTCGATGCGGCCCTGTGCCTTGGCGTATGCGACAAGATTGTGCCCGGCCTGTTGATCGGCGCGTTATCATTTGGGCATTTGCCCATCGCGTTTGTCCCCGCCGGGCCGATGACTAGCGGCCTGTCCAACGATGAGAAATCCCGGCTGCGCGAGCAGTACGCAAAAGGTGAGATAGATCGCGCGACCCTGCTGGAGGCTGAGGCCCAAGCCTACCACGGACCGGGCACTTGCACGTTCTATGGCACGGCCAACAGCAACCAAATGCTCATGGAGATCATGGGGCTGCATTTGCCCGGCTCTTCCTTTGTGAATCCGGGAAACGAGACCCGCGATGTGTTGACGGCTGAGGTCGCGCGCCGAGTGCTATCGGGCAATTGCCCGCCGTTGGGCCAGCTGGTTGACGCGCGCGCGTTGGTCAATGGTATCGTCGGACTGGTCGCAACTGGCGGTTCAACCAATCACACGCTCCATATTGTCGCGATTGCCCAGGCGGCAGGGTACAGCCTGAAGTGGGACGATTTTTCCGACCTCTCGGATGTCGTGCCGCTGGTCGCCCGGGTTCATCCCAATGGGCCGGCAGACATCAATCATTTTCATGCCGCTGGCGGCATGGCGTTTGTCATTGGACAGTTGCTGGATGCCGGGCTTCTGCATGCTGATGTCGCGACGGTGATGGGCGAGGGTCTGGACGCATACCGTTGTGAGGCCGTAATTGAAGGTAGGCGCGTAACTCATTGGCAAGAGGGGCAGAACCACTCCCTCGACTCCTCTGTATTACGTCCAGTTGACGACCCCTTCGATGCTGAAGGCGGGATTAAATTGATGTCGGGCAATCTGGGTCGCGCCGTAATGAAAGTATCAGCGGTCAAATCGGACCACCGGGTGATCGAAGCTCCTGCAGCGGTTTTTGATGACCAGAAAGACCTGATGGCGGCGTTCGAGCGCGGTGATCTCAACCGCGATGTGGTCGCCGTTGTAAGGTTTCAGGGGCCGCGGGCAAACGGCATGCCGGAGCTTCACAAGTTGACCACGCCGCTAGGTGTTTTACAGGGCCTCGGATACAAAGTTGCATTGGTGACTGATGGGCGCATGTCCGGTGCATCGGGAAAGATTCCGGCCGCCATTCACCTCACTCCTGAAGCCGCGAGTGGGGGGTTGCTGCCTCGCATTGTCGATGGTGACCTGGTTCGGGTTGATTCCCTGCGCGGGACGGTGGATGTGCTGGTTGATGAAGCCACACTCGCAGCTCGCTCTCCCGCCGCGCCTGACCTTGCGGCGAATGAAACGGGTGTCGGGCGAGAGTTGTTCGGGCTGTTGAGGGCGAATGCCCAGCCTGCCGAGGCCGGCGGGATGAGCATTCTCGGTCCGCCCAGCGGATCAGCTGGATGAGTATTGCGATGGTCGCTCCCGCCGTAGCGCCTGATCTGGTTGCCGACATTGGTGGAACGAATGTACGGTTTGGCCTGAGCGATGGCAGCGGCCATATTTCAGACGTGCGGTCGCTAAAATGCGTTGATTTCGCCGGGATAGCGGAGGCGGTAACTGCGTATCTGGAAGAGATCGCTCCTACCGCGCCGCCCCTCTCTGGCTGCTTCTCAGTGGCCTGTCCGGTGCAGGGTGATCAGATCACCCTTACCAATAGTCCCTGGCAATTTTCCACCGAGGCAACACGCCGTTTGCTGGGGTTTGAGCGCTTGGACGTTATCAATGATTTTGCTGCGCAGGCGTTGTCGCTGCCACATCTCACGCCCGGCGATATGACCCAGATAGGTGAGGGCGCACCCGCCCCTGGTGCTGCAATGGCCGCTATCGGGCCCGGAACGGGGCTAGGGGTATCGGGCCTGGTGCCGCATGCCGGGAGCTGGTCAGTGGTGTCGGGTGAAGGCGGTCACGTTACCTGGGCGCCGGCGGATGATCGCGAGCGCGAGATCCATCATGCACTTTGCCAGCAATATCCCCATGTCTCGGCGGAGCGCATTCTGTCGGGG
Organism: Alphaproteobacteria bacterium; assembly: GCA_018668475.1. Taxonomy (GTDB): domain Bacteria; phylum Pseudomonadota; class Alphaproteobacteria; order UBA828; family UBA828; genus JABJCZ01. Next base: position 3,018 of record JABJCZ010000066.1, read on the forward strand.
TCAGGGCTGGAATTACTGTACCAGACGCTATGCCAGCTGCGCGGAGAGGCGGGGCCACGGTTGGAGTCTGCTGCGATCATGAAACACGCGACATTGGGCGACAGCCGTATCGCAATCGAAGCGATGGCCGTATTTTTCGGCTCCCTCGGCAGTGTGGCCGGGGACCTGGCGCTTACACTCGGGGCCCACGGGGGGGTCTATATCTGTGGTGGCATTGCTGCCCGACACGTGCCGCTGCTGGCGGCGAGCACTTTTCGGGCCCGGTTTGTGAGCAAAGGGCGGTTTGCTGATTACCTAGCAGAGGTCCCAACCTACGTTGTTACGAACGGAGAGTCGGGACTGATTGGCGCCGCTGCGTCATTGGTAGCCAACGCGCGAGAGAACGATAATGACTGACATCGTCACGGTGATTGAGCGTGCTCTCAAGAAGGCCCCAATCATTCCGGTACTGGTGATTGACGATGCGAATGAGGCAGTGCCGCTGGCCAAAGCGTTGGTTGCCGGCGGGCTTACGGTGCTGGAGGTGACACTCCGTACACCAGCGGCAATGGATGCGATAGCGGCCATGACGTCTGTCAACGGCGCGATCATTGGTGCCGGAACGTTAACTGAGCCCATCCAGTTTCGTGCGGTAAGCAATGCCGGTGCGCGCTTTGCCGTGAGCCCGGGGTTCTCACCTGAGCTGTCTGATGCTGCGAGCGAGGCCGGGATATTCTATCTACCCGGCGTGGCAACCGCCTCGGAGGTTATTGCCGCGCAAGCGCGAGGCCACTCGTTCCTCAAGTTTTTTCCAGCGGAGGCCGCCGGTGGTGTGCCAATGCTCAGTGCGTTGGGCGGGCCATTTCCGGATATTATATTTTGTCCGACCGGGGGAATTTCAGTTCTTCAGCTGGCAAAATATATGGCATTGCCCAATGTGTTGTCCGTCGGCGGTGCATGGGTCGCACCGCGCGATCTGGTAAAGGCACGGGATTGGCGCGCGATAACGGCGCTCGCCCGTGAAGCTGTGGATATCGCCGCGTCCGTCAAGAACTAGTCGAACGTGGTAGGCCGAACGTCGCTTGTCAGAGTACTGCGCCGACCTGCCACGGCACGAACTCGTCTTCACCAATGCCCAGCACTTCGCTTTTGGATGGCTCGCCGGATGCGGTGCGCAGGATAGTGTCGAATATGTCGGCGCCCATGGCCTCGACGTCCGACTCGCCATCGGCGATCAGGCCGCAATTGATGTCCATATCGTCACCCATCCGCCCGTACAGGTCGGAATTCGTGGCGAGTTTGAGACTGGGTGAGGGCTTGCAGCCGAACACCGACCCGCGCCCCGTCGTGAAACAGACAACATTGGCCCCGCCTGCGACCATGCCGGTGATGGAAACTGGGTCGTAGCCCGGCGTATCCATGAAGACGAACCCTTTCTCGGTTACTTCTTCCGCATAGCGGTAAACATCCACCAGGTTGGTGGTGCCGCCCTTGGCCGCAGCGCCCAGCGATTTTTCGAGAATGGTTGTCAATCCGCCAGCCTTGTTGCCAGGGGTGGGGTTGTTGTCCAACTCGACCCCGTTGACCTCGGCATGCTTTTCCCACCACCGGATACGGTCGATGAGTTTTTTGCCAACCTCCTCGGATACTGCCCGACGAATTAACAAATGTTCCGCGCCGTAAATCTCTGGCGTCTCACCCAGAATGGCGGTGCCGCCATGCCGCACCAGAAGGTCCGCTGCTTGTCCAAGTGCGGGATTAGCCGTAATGCCTGAAAACCCGTCTGATCCGCCACATTCAAGACCGAGAGTCAGATGGCTGGCGGGCACGGTCTCGCGCTTGATATCGTTGGCCTGATCGAGCATCGCGGTTAGCTTTGCTGTGCCTTCACGCACTGCCGCCGTGGTGCCGCCGGCGCCTTGAATGGTCATGAACTGGCCCATGGGCCCTTCGGTCAGGCCTAGCTCGGAGAACATGTCGGCGACTTGATTGACCTCACACCCGAGGCCGAGCAACACGAAGCCGGCGATGTTCGGATGCTGGGCATACCCCGCAAGGGTTCGCCGCAAATAAGTATAGCCGTCACTTGCTTTTCCCATGCCACACCCGGTGCTGTGGCTCAGGGAGACAACGCCGTCAATGTTGGCGTGGTTGGCAAGCGCGGGGCCGCGAAACTGATCGGCAATGTAGCGCGCGGCGGAGGCGGAGCAGTTTACGGACGTCAGTACCGCAAGGTAGTTGCGCGTCGCGACGCGTCCGTCGGGTCGGACGATCCCCTGAAAGGTCGCACGTTCGGATTCTGGATAATAGTCCGTGGGCTGGGCGGCCTCGCTGGCCACATAATCGCGTTCGAAATCCCCGAAACTCAAATTATGGCTGTGGACATGCGCACCGGCCGCGATGTCCTGGGTCGCAAAGCCGATCATCTGATCAAATTTTCGCACGGGCGCACCGCTTGGCAGGCTGCGAGCAGCAATTTTGTGTCCCGCCGGAATATCACCTGTAGTGACAATGCCGTTGCTGCCAGTGCCAGCGTTCAGCTGCGTGCCCGGTGCAATTGCGCGCCGCGCGATGACGACATCGTCGTTACTGTGCAGTTGGATCGTCGCATCGTCGGATTTGTGCAAAGTCGGAGATGTGCTCACAGTGTGTCTTGCTTCCAGCGGCCTAATCGGCCTTGTCGGCGTTCGGTTGGCGGGATTTTAATATCGCGACCAGTGCTTTGTCCCGCTCGTCTTCAAGTGTGGAAATATCCCGGCCCGCTGTTTCTGTTTCAAGACCGCGCAGAATTAACGATTGTACATCATCAGTGAGATCTGGCGTGCCGAGATCCTGCCAGCGTCTCTGCTGACTGGGGCCAAGGTGTTCAAGGTAATGGGCCATGCCCCCTTGGCCGCCGGCCAGATGATAAATCATGTGCGGCCCCATGGCGGCGAGGCGCAGGCCCGGCCCATGCACCATGGCTGCGTCCACGGCCTCAACGTCAGCAATGCCCTCGGCAACAAGATGCACAGCCTCACGCCAGAGGGCGGCGCTTAGGCGACCGGCGATATGGCCCTGAATTTCGCGGTTGAGCCGCACTGGGTGTTTGCCAATAGAGCGGTAGAACCGCATGGCCCAGTCGAGCACGTCCGGTGAGGTCTCTTCTCCACCGGAAACTTCTACCAGCGGCACCAGGTGGACCGGATTGAACGGGTGCCCGTTGAAGCATCGGCCCGGATGTCGACACCCGGCC
>JABJCZ010000067.1 GCA_018668475.1 Alphaproteobacteria bacterium
CCCTCGACACTGCCTCCAGCGGCTGCGCCGGACAAGGACTAACCCTCCGAACTTAACCACATTTTAAGGTTAACGAGGCCATAATCATCGCACACTGACGGTGACGGTCGCCCGAAAGTCAGGTCCGCCCGGCATCATCACAGAGCACAAGTGCGGAAAAACGGCGCATGGCACCAGACAAGAAGAACTCGCCACACGACAAAATTCCGGTCGCCGTGGCCCTGCAGTACGACGGTTCCGAAGCGCCGGCGCCACGCATCACCGCAACCGGTCGCGGCGCCATCGCCGAACAGATCATTGCGCTGGCCCGCAGGAACAACATTGAAGTTCATGAAGATGCAACCCTCGCCGAGCTGTTGTCGACGCTCGATATAGACAGCTTCATCCCCGCCGAAGCGTTCGCCGCCGTGGCCGAAATTCTATCCTACGTCTACCGCCAGGACCGTAACCTTGCCGAAGCGAGAGGAATCAAATGACCCAGGCTTTAACCGCCGCCCGCCTTGTTGAGCAGTGCCAGGCACGACTCAAAGCCGCCCGCCATGCCACGGAGAACGGCATGATCGTTCAACTGGACGGCCTGCAAACTGCCATCGCCGAAATCCAGTCTGCGGCCCAAACCGCGCCGGAAGAGGATCGCGCAACGCTCCGCCAACAGCTCATCAGCCTGCTCTCCGATGTCGATCTTCTGGAGCAGGATATGATCCTCGAACGCGACAACACAGCAATCGAACTTAAAAAAATGTCGGCAGGCAAACGCGCGGTCAACGCCTATGGCGCCGCGCCCAAAACACACCGATGAGCGCGATACCAGATTATGGCATTTGACACTTACATCCGTTTCGCACTCGCGCTCGTCCTCGTCGTCGGGCTGATCGCGCTGGTCGCCTGGTTTGCCCGTCGCTTCGGCATTGTCGGCAAGCTCTCCCCCGGTTCGGGAACCCCGTCAAGCCACAAGAGATTATCCGTTGTGGAAGCATGCTCGGTTGATGCCCGCCGGCGCCTGGTACTGGTTCGCCGGGACGACCAGGAGCACCTCATTCTGCTAACCGGAAATGGCTCGGGTGTGGTTGTCGAGCGCGGAATTGGCAAGACGCCGGACAAACGAAATTTCCGTGACCTGGCTGAAAGCGCTGCCGCGGACCTCGATGAGTGGGATGACGACGACGAAGCCGCAGCCCAGGATGAAGCCGAAACAACGGTGCCCCGCACACCGACCAAGGGGCGCAATTGATGCGACTACCCTCTCCACGCTCGCTGTTGATCGGTGGCGGGCTGGTGCTGGCCGCCGTGCCATTTGCCACGCCAGTGGCCGCCCAGAGCCTGAACCTCGACCTCAGTGAGGGCGGCGAGATGACAGGCCAGCTGGTCCGTCTGCTCGCACTGCTCACCGTGCTTAGCCTGGCGCCGGGCATTCTGGTTGTCGTCACTTCATTCACCCGCATTGTCGTCGTCATGTCGCTGCTGCGAAGCGCCCTCGGCCTACAGCAAACGCCGCCTAATACGGTCATTGTCAGCCTGTCACTGTTTCTCACCGCATTCGTCATGGCGCCGACGCTGGAGAAGGCTTACGACGACGGGATCGCGCCGCTAATTGTCGAAGACATTGGCGAGGAAGAGGCGTTCGAGAAAACCGTGGCACCGTTTCGGGGTTTCATGCTCCAGCAAGTGCGTGAGAAGGACCTCACGCTCTTTCTCGATATGGCGGATTCCCCCGTTCTCGAATCAGCCGCCGACACGCCACTGCGGGCACTGATTCCGGCGTTCATGGTCAGTGAACTGCGACGAGCGTTCGAAATCGGCTTCCTCATATTCGTGCCGTTCATCATCATCGATATGGTGGTCGCCGGCGTATTGCTGTCCATGGGTATGATGATGTTACCGCCGGTGATGATCTCACTGCCCTTCAAGCTGATTTTCTTCGTATTGGTGGATGGCTGGTATCTTCTGGCCGGCAGTCTGGTGCAAAGTTTCGGCAGCGTCCTCTGACCACGCCCCAACCGGTGCGTCTCCTCCTGTCAGACAGCAACACCTCGGCCCCGAATCCCTGTTATCCTTGTCCCTGACAGTAGAAACACACTGACAGGCAGTGCGAATTTTCCGCGCAATCTACGGACAAGGACAGAAATGATCATGGGTCTGCACAATCTTGGTCGCCGCTGCGCGCCGCTGCTGGTCGTGATTGCACTCGCCTTCGGGCTTGGCGCCTGTTCACTCGTGCGCGTCATCACACATGAGACCACGCTCGATCCGGTCAATCTCGAAGCAGGCAACTACGAAGTTGACCCCTCCCATATCTCGGTCAGTTTCAAGGTTGATCACTTCGGGTTCGCCAACTATGTCGGACGATTTAACAAGGTTAG
>JABJCZ010000068.1 GCA_018668475.1 Alphaproteobacteria bacterium
CTGACAGCGCCGAGTTGCCGGATGGCCCATTTAAGGGCGTGCCGTGGTTGGTCAAGGAGCTGGCGACCGCATGGGAAGGCATGCCCATGACCAATTCGTCGCCGTATATGAAAGACCTTGTCGCGCCGTTTGATTCCGAAACACTTGTTCGTATCAAGGCCGGCGGCATGATTCCCATGGGCAAGTCGAACGCGCCAGAGCTGGGCTGGTGCCTGGCCACCGAGCCGAAGCTCTATGGCGCGTGTCTCAACCCGTATGACCCCGCCTATACGCCGGGTGGATCGAGCGGTGGTTCAGCAGCCGCTGTTGCCGCCCGCGTCCTGCCCATTGCCGAAGGCTCGGACGGTGGTGGCTCGATCCGCGTGCCATCGTCTCACTGCAATATTTTTGGCCTCAAGCCGGCCCGTGGTCGCATCAGCCTGGCGCCGGCGCTGGCTGACTTCTGGTATGGCGGGGCACTGTTCCATTGTATGTCGCGCACCGTGCGTGACACCGCGGCGTTCATGGACATGACCTACGGCCATTTGCCGGGTGAGCCCTATCAGGTGGCGCCGCCACCACGCCCTTACAGCGAGGAAGTCGGGGTCAGTCCGGGCAAGCTGAAGATAGCAATGGTGACCGACGTGCCGGATGGCTGTGGCCCCCTGCATCCGGATGTCAAAAAGGCTGTCGAGGATTGTGGCAAGCTGATGGAGAGCCTCGGCCATATCGTTGAGCCGCAGCCGATCCCTTATGATTTCTGGTCCTTCTACAAGGTTTATACCGATATGACGGCGGCCACCACGGCGTCATGGTTGGATGCTATGGCCGGTTTTGTTGGCCGTGAGGCAACGTGGCAGGACATGGAACCGCTCTACTGGACCATGGTTTACAAGGGCAGGAGCTTCAGCGCGCAAGACCACGCGAACCACATTGAAGGCATTCGGCAGATGTCGCGGGACATGCTGATGAAGATGAATGCCTATGATACGTGGCTCATGCCAGTCATGCCGACCCACGCGCGGCCGATCGGGCATTACGACATGTCGCTGCATGTGGATGAATACGACCAGACCAAGATGGGTCCTGATTGTGCCTATTCTGCACCGTTCAATGCGTCTGGCTCACCGGCCATGTCTGTCCCCTTCTCAATGTCAGAAGGCGGGCTGCCGATCGGCGTGCAGTTTGTCGGGCGCGATCTCGATGAGACGACGTTGATCCGCATTGCATCGCAGATCGAAGAAGCTCGGCCCTGGGCGGACAACAAGCCAGCTATCTGCGCCTGATCATCAATGCAGATGAATCGAATCCGTTGATAGGTATATCCGGCGACGAAGCATAAAAAACGGGGCCCCGCAAAATTTGCGAGGCCCCGTTCTTTATTGCAGGAATTGTCGAAGAGGGTGTCTTAGCCCTTCCAGAGACCTTCCTTGACCAGTTCGTCGGCGGTCTTGACGAGTGCCCGGTCGAAGCGCGCAAGCATCTCGTCGACTTCACTTTCGGTTATCACCAATGGTGGTGAGAACGAGACGGCGTTCATCTGCATCAATGCGCGGCTGACGAGGCCCTCTTCAAGACAATGCGCGGCAAGGCGTGGTGCAGCCTTCGATGACAGCGGCAGCGGCACTTTCTTTTCACGGTCAGCCACCAGCTCAACGCCGGCGAGCAATGCGACGCCACGCACCTGGCCGACGAGGGGGTGTTTATCCGCGACTTCGTTGAGCTTCTTCTGGAAGTAGGCCCCGGTTGTGGCGCACTTTCCAACCAGATCTTCGCGCTCGATGATGTCGAGGTTGGCCATGGCGGCAGCCGCCGCAATGGGATGCGCCGAGTAAGTGTAGCCGTGGGCAAATGCGCCGACTTCCGGCGTGCCACTGACCAGCACTTCCCATACCTTGTCGGAGATTACCGAGCCGGAAAGCGGCTGGTATCCACTGGTCAGGCCTTTGGCAATGGTCATCATGTCGGGCTTGATGTTGTAGGTATCGGAGCCCCACCAGTTGCCCGTGCGGCCAAATCCGCAGATGACTTCATCAGCGATCATCAGCATATCGTGCTTGTCGAGAACCTTCTGGATGGCCTCGAAATAGCCCTTTGGCGGTGGCAATACGCCGCCCGCACCCATCACCGGCTCAGCGATGAAGGCAGCAACCGTATCTGGCCCTTCTGCCTCGACCATGGCGTCGAGCTTGTCAGCGAGGGACTGAGAGTATTCCAGCTCAGACATGCCGGGCTCGGCGTTCCAGAAGTAGTTCGGCTCTTCGGTGTGCAGCATGCGGTCGAGCGGCAGGTCAAAGGCGTTATGCACCATCTGGATGCCGGTCAGGCTGGCGGCGGCAACGGTAACACCGTGGTAGCCGCGCTTGCGGGAGATGATTTTTTTCTTCTCCGGCTTGCCGCGCAGATTGTTGTAATACCAGACGATCTTGACGTGCGTGTCGTTCGCGTCCGAGCCAGAGCAGCCAAAAAAGACTTTGCTCATGTTGTCGGGCAGCAGGCGGATCAGCCGATCAGCCAGGCGAATGGAAGGCTCATTCGCCATTGAGGCGAAGGAATGATAGTAGGCAATCTTGCGTGCCTGATCGGCGATCGCGTCAGCGACTTCGTCGCGGCCCCAGCCGATGTTGACGCACCAGAGGCCCGCCATGGCATCGATATATTCCTTGCCCTTGGTGTCGGTTACACGGACACCGTTGGCTGAATCGATAATGCACGGACCATTCTTCAAATGGTCCGCAAGCGGGGTGTACGGGTGCAGAAAGCTCTGCTTGTCCATCTCCTCAAGGGAGAGATTGTGTGCGGGCTGCACGCTCATGACATTCCTCCATTTGGCCGGCCTCGGCACGGCACCTGATGCGGCGGGCGGAAACGTTGTCGCTCCGGTCGCCAGAAATCCGTGATCACAGTAATTGCGGCAATATGGCGCATTCCCCTGAACACTGCCAGCAGGATTTGATGCAAAAAAATAGCTGTTAGCTTTTCCTCAGCTAATTGTTTGATCCGTCTTGGTTCGGGTATTGGGGGCCGTTTTATTGGAGCGGCCGCGGCACCTTATTTTTATGAATATAATCAATGAGGTAAAGGAGTTCGGATGGCCGTTTTTTTGGTAGGGATAACGTTACTTTTGTAGGTGAGCAAATGCAGGAACTGGCCGCCGCCTAACGCCCGGTCGCCGTCCGCAGCGCCCTGATCAGTTCGGGCGTGACGAGGCCCGATACATTTAGTCCGTGCTGGCGCTCGAACGTGGCCACAGCCTCCGATGTCATGCCGCCGGGGATACCGTCAACTTTGGCATCATAAAGGCCCAGAATACGCAGGTAACGCTGCGCGGCGATCATCGGGTCGCCCATATTCTTTGGGGCGAGTGGTCGCGGCGCTGGCCAGCCGCCACTGCCAGTATCAGGGGCGTTGATTTTTGCCTGTCTGAGTTCGGCGCTGCGCCGTGCTTCGGCCAGCTGCTCCGATGGGAGCTTGGCAGAAAACCGGTCGCGGTTAGCTCGCGCCTGGTCGCCGATGTCGCCTGGTGCGTCGCCAGCCAGGATAAACCAGCTCATCGCCTCTACCGGATCGCGCGGCATGCCAAGCCCGTTGGCGAGAACAAGGCCCAGGCTGTTCTGTGCGCCGGGGTCACCACCATTTGCGGCACTCCGATACCAGGTGATTGCGGTCTTGAGGTCACGGGGCACGCCGTAGCCATAGTGGTACATGATGCCAAGGTTATTTTGTGCGACTGCGAGGCCGGCATCTGCCGCTTTCCGATACCATCGCGCTGCCTCGGCCATGTCTTGCGGCACACCAAAGCCTTTTTCATGCAGGTAGCCGATGTTGTTCTGTGCAGCGGCGCTGCCCCGTTCGGCAGCCTTCATATACCACTCCCGTGCCGCCTCATGGTCGCGCGGCGCGCCCAGCCCTTCGTCAAACAGCACACCGAGATTATATTGTGCCTCCCGCATGCCCTGCCTTGCGGCACGTTGGTACCAGAGTGCCGCGCTGGCATGGTTCTGGGTTACGCCGATGCCTCGGTCGTAGGCTATGGCGAGTTCGAACTGCGCCAGCGCTGAGCCGCGGCTGGCGGCGCCCTGCAAGTAGTCCAGCGCATCCTGGGCTCTGATGTCGACACCATAGCCGGCACGCTTGATGCGGGTGAGGGCGACGGCTGCAACTGGCACCAGCCGACGAGCGGCTTCGGCATATAGTGTGGCGGCGGCGTCAGGGTCGGCATCAATGCCAAGGCCGGACTGATAAAGCGTTGCCAGATTGTATTGCGCATCGGCATCGCCAGCCGCCGCAGCCTTGTTCCAATGGCTGTGTGCAGCCTTGAGGTCCCCTGCGCGCCAGGCGTCGAGACCGGCAAAGAAAGCGTCTGGTTCGCCTGTGGCGGCAAGGTCCGCAGCGTCGGGGTCTGCGGCGATGGCGGAAGGCTCTGGCATCGCCAGCACGAAAGCGAGCATGGCGAGAATGGCGGCGAGCCGGAGTATGACAAATGCAGATATCATGAACCTGAGGCTATAGCAGATAGTTACATTCTAGAGAGAATTTTAAGCTGCTTCGAAGTTGTTGTGACGGCGCCGTCGTTGCGCGCTAAAATCATGGAATGAACCTCAAAATGTACCAGATAGACGCATTCTCGAGCGCCGTATTCGGGGGCAACCCGGCGGCAGTGGTGCCGCTCGACGCATGGCTGGATGATGAGACGCTTCAGACTATTGCAACTGAGAACAACTTGTCAGAGACGGCGTACACGGTGCCGCTCGATGACGGCTACGAGCTTCGCTGGTTTACGCCTTCAGCGGAAATAGACCTCTGCGGCCATGCAACGCTGGCGACTGCGTATGTGGTGTTCAATTATTTGCAGCCTCAATGGCAAAACGTACGGTTTCAGACCCGGGTGAGCGGCGAGCTGACCGTAACGCGGGACGGCACCATGCTGGCAATGGATTTTCCGGCAATGGCAGCAGAGCCCTGCAATCCGCCGGAGGGAGTTGCGGCTGGTCTTGGCGCGGTGCCGGATGCCGTCTACGCCGGGCAGGATTTTCTTGCCGTATTTTCTAGCGCCGCCGAGGTGTTGGCTATCGAGCCTGATTACACAGTGTTGTCGACCCTTGAGCATCGTGGCGTGATTGTTACGGCGCCAGGCGGCGACGATTGTGGCGCGGATTTTGTGTCGCGCTTTTTCTGCCCCAAATATGGGGTGCCGGAAGATCCCGTATGTGGCTCGGCGCATTGTATGCTGACCCCGTATTGGGCCGAAGTTACGGGCAAATCGGCCCTGTTGGCGCACCAGGTGTCGGCGCGTGGTGGCGTGCTGCACTGCACGCTCAATGGCGGGCGGGTTCAGCTCAAGGGTGAGGCTGTGCAATATCTTGAAGGGCAAATCAAAATTTGACCGGATTCCTTTTGTTGAACCCTTTGTTGCGCCGCCGCGAACGCGTTGACGCGCTGCAGCATGAGACCTACTATTCTTTGGCCTATTCCCCGGCGTAATTGCCCCCCAAACCCGTCGTGAGACCAGTGATATGAAGCCGAGCGTAAAGCCGAGCAATCCCCTGTTTTCGTCTGGCCCTTGCACCAAGCGGCCGGGCTGGTCTGTCAACGCGTTGTCGGGCGCGCTGGTTGGCCGCTCGCACCGGGCCAAGGAGCCAAAGGCGCGTATCAATGAGGTGCTGACCCGTTCAGCCGAAATGCTGGGTCTGCCCGATGGCTATCGCATCGCCATGGTGCCGGCCTCCGATACCGGTGCGGTAGAGCTGGCCATGTGGTCGCTACTGGGATCGCGCGGGGTTGATTTCCTGACCTGGGAAAACTTTGGTGAACAGTGGGTCACCGATGGCGAGAAGCAGCTCGAGCCACTTGAGAAAAACGTCATTCGTGCGCCCTATGGCGAGATTGTTGATTTTTCCAGCGTCGATGGCACGCGCGATACTGTTTTCGTGTGGAACGGCACGACGTCAGGCGTACGGGTGCCTGATGGGGATTGGATTCCGGCAGATCGCAAGGGTGTCACCATTTGCGACGCGACGTCAGCGGCGTTTGCCTACGACATGCCGTGGGACAAGCTCGATGCCACGACCTGGTCTTGGCAAAAGGCCATGGGAGGCGAGGCCGGTTTCGGCATGCTAGTGCTATCACCGCACGCCATTGAGCAGATCAACACCCATACACCGCCCTGGCCCATGCCCAAGGTGTTCCGCATCGCCAAGGGCGGCAAGTTTGATGACGCTGCGTTCAAGGGCAACACCATCAACACTGTCTCGTTGCTGGCCGTCGAGGATGCGCTCGATGCTTTGCGCTGGATGGAGTCCCAGGGCGGGTTGCCCGCGATGATCCGTCGGTGTCAGTCCAGTTTGGCCGTGGTTGAGGCCTGGGTTGCCGAGCGGGACTGGGTGGGCTTTCTGGCCAACGACCCGGCAATTCGCTCACGTACATCCATTTGCCTCAGCCTGACGGCTGACTGGTTCGTGGCGCTGGATGAAGCGGCGCGCTGGGCTGTGGTGGACGAATTTTGTGGTCTGATCGCCGCCGAGGGTGCTGGCTACGACATCAATACCCATCGTGCGGCGCCACCCGGCTTGCGGATATGGGGTGGGGCGACCGTTGAGACATCTGATATTGAAGCGCTGCTGCCATGGCTCGACTGGGCTTGGGATGAAATGTGCGCTCGCCAGAACAGGAATTGAGAGACGTCATGCCGAAGGTTCTCATTGCTGACAAAATGTCGCCGCGCGCAGCAGAAATTTTTCGCGAGCGAGGCGTTGAGGTCGACGTCAATACGGGCCTTGCGCCCGAGGAACTGGCGAAGATCATTGGCGCTTACGATGGGCTGGCTGTGCGCTCTTCCACCAAGGCGACGGACGAAATTATCGCTGCGGCTGCAAACCTCAAGGTGATCGGCCGGGCCGGAATCGGTGTTGATAACGTCGATATTCCTGCGGCTACAGCCCGTGGCATTGTGGTGATGAACACGCCCTTCGGCAATTCCATCACGACCGCCGAACATGCCATTGCCATGATGATGACGCTGGCCCGTCAAATCCCCTTAGCGAATGCATCGACACAGAGCGGCAAGTGGGAAAAAAGTCGCTTCATGGGAGTTGAGCTCTACAACAAGGTGCTGGGTGTGATCGGCTGTGGAAACATTGGCTCGATCGCCGCGCGGCTCGCCATTGGGCTGAAAATGCGGGTCATCGCCTATGATCCATATCTCTCGGCTGATCGGGCAAGCGAGCTTGGCGTGACCAAGGTCGAGCTCGACGAATTGTTGCGCCGGGCCGACATGATCACTCTGCATGTGCCGCTGACCGATGAGACTCGCGACATCCTCGACGCCGACGCATTGGCCAAGACGAAGCCTGGTGTGCGGATCGTCAATTGCGCGCGGGGCGGATTGATCAACGAAGATGCGCTCAAAGCCGCCATTGAAAGCGGGCACGTTGCTGGCGCCGCTCTTGATGTGTTCGCGAACGAGCCGGCACGAGAAAACCCGCTATTCGGTATGGAACAAGTGGTCGCGACGCCGCATCTCGGCGCCTCGACCGAGGAAGCGCAGGTCAACGTGGCGGTACAGGTAGCCGAGCAGATGAGCGATTTTTTGCTTGATGGCGCTGTGACCAATGCCGTCAACATGCCCTCCGTCGGAGCTGAAGAAATGGCGGTGCTCGGGCCGTATATGACTTTGGCTGAACAGCTGGGCAGTTTTGCCGGGCAACTGACGACGACCGGTATTCGTAGCGTGACTATTGAATATGAGGGGGATGCGGCGGCCCTGAAGGCCCAGTCCCTTACGGCAGTTGTGCTCGCTGGTTTATTGCGACCGCAACTCGATAACATCAATGCGGTGAACGCGCCGGCTGTCGCCAAGGAGCGCGGCATTGATGTGCGCGAGGTAAAATGCGCTGATTGCCGACATTACCGCACGCTCATGCGTCTGACTGTCGTGACCGAACGCCAGGAGCGGGCGATAGCAGGTACGCTCTTTGCTGACGACCGCCCGCGAATCGTCAATATCAAGGGTATTCCCATTGAGGCAGAGCTCACGCCCGATATGCTCTATATCACCAACGACGACAAGCCGGGACTGATCGGTGCCATGGGTCGCACGCTTGGCGATGCCGATGTCAATATTGCGACGTTTGCGCTGGGACGGTCAAATGAGGGCGGGGATGCGATTGCACTCGTTGCGATTGATGGCGCAGTACCCGATGATGCACTGGCTGCGTTGAGGGCACTGCCTGCGATTACCCAGGTAATGCCGCTGCGTTTTTGATCTTCACGTCCATGGGCCCGAATGGAACTCTCGGCCCGCACACCATCCCGTTCGGAATAGACTGCCACCTGCCATGACCGAGCTTGCCGAAAAAGCTTTGCTGCCAACCGGGCTTCAGGACATTTTGCCTCCTGACGCCGCATTTGAGGCGGCCATTGCCGAACAACTGCTCGGCCACGTCGCGCAATACGGATATGAGCGCGTCAAGCCGCCTCTGGTCGAGTTTGAGGATGGCTTACTTGCCGGCGCCGGCGCGGGTCTCTCGGAACAGACTTTTCGTCTGATGGACCCTGTGTCGCGGCGTATGATGGCTGTGCGCTCCGACGCAACCCCTCAGGTCGCTCGTATTGCCACCAGCCGGCTCAGCAAGGCGCCGCGGCCTCTTCGGCTGAGCTATGCCGGGGACATCTTGCGCGTGGAAGGCGGCGAGCTCAGGCCGGAGCGGCAGTTCTGCCAGGTCGGCTTCGAACTGATTGGCCCGGCTGCCGCGACGGGCGATGCAGAAGTGATTCTGATGGCCGCCGAAGCGTTGACTGCGCTCGGGGTTGAAGGCCTCAGTGTTGACATTACGGCGCCGACACTGGTGACCGCTGTTCTTGAATCGCTGGCCCTTGATGGTGAGGCCGCCCGGGATTTGCGCGGCGCGCTCGACCGCAAGGATGATGCAGGCGTGCGGGCGCTCGCGGGTGACGCGACGGCTCCGCTGTTGGCGCTCCTTCAGGCGGTGGGCCCGGCCGGCCCGGCGCTTGCGAGACTGGCAAAAATTGATCTTCCTGCTGGCGCACGGCGTGCGGCAGATGCATTGGCTGAAGTCGCCGGGTTGATTGGTGAGGCGACACCGGGTCTGGCGTTGACCATCGATCCCGTGGAGCACCGCTCGTTCGAGTATCACACCGGCACCAGCTTTGCGCTGTTTGCCCGTGGTGTTCGGGGTGAACTTGGTC
>JABJCZ010000069.1 GCA_018668475.1 Alphaproteobacteria bacterium
AAGCCGGAGCGGATACCTTTGCCGGCGCAATCCCGACAATCCTCAAGGTGAACAGCTCCAACTCCCACGCGATGTCCAAGGACCAGGCGGTCACAGGAAGCGTGCAGGATGCATTGCGCCTTGGTTGCTCGGCAATCGGCTTCACCATCTACCCCGGCTCGGAAGACCAGTTTGGCATGATGGAGGAATTGCGTGAGCTGATCCTCGAAGCCAAAAGCCATGGTCTGGTCGCGGTTGTCTGGTCCTACCCGCGCGGTGGTGACCTCAGCAAGGACGGTGAGTCGGCTATTGATGTCACGGCCTATGCTGCCCACATCGCCGCTCTTATGGGCGCCCACATTATCAAGGTTAAACCGCCAACCGACTTCCTGGAGCTCGATGCCGCAGCGAAGGTCTACAAGGACAAGAAAATCGACACGTCGAGCCTGTCAGCACGGATTGCTCACGTCATGCAGTCGTCGTTTGACGGGCGACGGCTGGTCGTGTTCTCCGGCGGCGCTGCCAAAGGCACCGAAGATATCTATGAGGAAATCCGTCAAATCAGGGACGGCGGCAGCAACGGCTCTATCATCGGCCGCAATACGTTCCAGCGACCCCGAGAAGAAGCCTTGGCCCTGCTTGATACTGTCATCCGCATTTACCAGGGCAAAGCATAAGCCCGACCACTGCCTCTGCTCGGCGAGTGATCGTCAGGGCTGGGGAACTTCAGCCAGCGTGAACAGCTCAACCGGCGCCCGCACACCCCGTAACCCGTGCCGGCCAAGCGCGACCAGCTCAGGGCCGCGGTCCGCCGGCATCGAATCTGCGAACGCGCTTGAAATGAGCAAGTTGCGATCAAGCGGGCTGCACATGGCTTCCATGCGACTGGCCTCGTTGACGGCGGGGCCGATAACCGTGAAATCAAGCCGGGATGGCGAGCCAACATTGCCATAAAGCACCTCGCCCAGATGCAATGCCAGATCAAGCACGAGGGCCGGCTTTCCATCGTCGCGGCGTTGCTGATTGAGGTCTGATACGCGTTGGAAAATATCGAGCGCGGTTTCCAGCGCCGCGACACAGACATTGCCGTTCTTGAGTTTGTTGTCAGCAGCGATTTCGAACGTACTCAACATGCCATCGCCCATGAATTTCAGCACCTGCCCACCTCGGTCCTCGACCGGCTCAGCCATGCAGGTCAGATACTCATTCAGCATGTTGACCAGGTCTTCTCGTTCCATTTGGTCTCCGTGCGCGGTAAACCCTCGCAAATCACCAAAGAGGATCACGGCGTGCAACGTGTCGACCTCACCGCGCCGAACTTTGCCGGCCAGCACCCGCTCACCCGCGTCCCGACCTAGATACGCCGCCGTAACGGCGCGAGCGAGCCGCCGGTTAGTGGCCATGCGGATCGCAAGCGCCATCGACGGCACTGTGTCACGCAAGACCTGAAGGTGGTCATCCGAAAACCCGCTCTTCTGGTCACAGGCCCACGAAAAAATCACACCAAACTCTTCACTCCGTTGCCCGTCGATACCAAACGAACAAGCCTTGCAGAAGTAATCCGTTGCACCTTCCTTGCCTAGATCCTCAAGGATCGGAAATTTCTCGACTTGCTGTGGGTCACCCACGTCACACCTCAACTCACCGGAATTTGATTCCGATGCTGCCTTGATAGTACTGCGTTCCCATAAATCCGGATTGGTTTGGACATACCCGTAGATATCTTCCTTGAGTGCAGCACCGCGACTACGAACCAGCCCAAAACCGGCATACTGGGGATGATTCATCCGTGTCCCCAAATAACACCGAAGGACCGGAAGACCCGCATCTTCCAATTGCACGCAATAACCTTCAAACAGGTCTTCCGCCGTCGTGGCCAACAGACCCTGTCCAATGGTCCAGTCAATGATATTGCTGGTCACTGCCGAGTGCACAGGCATCTCCCAATAAGTTATGGACGTCTTTTTCTGTATCCTGACGGCCAGGCCCTTGATATGGGGGGCCGCCCGGAGGATACAAAGGGCAACACGCTAATAACAGGAACAAGATACCTCATCTCATGACCGACCCCTGCCGCCTTTATCTGATCACCCCTCCAGTATTCGAGACCGCCGGCTTTGCGGACTCACTGGCTTCGGCACTGGATGCAGGTGATGTGTCCTGCGTTCAGTTGCGACTGAAGGATGTCGCTGCGGACGACATTCGGCGGTGCGCCGAAGCGTTGATGCCCGTCTGCCACGCCCGCGACGTGGCTTTTCTCATTAACGATTACCCGGATATCGCAGCGGAAATTGGCGCTGACGGGGTGCATATCGGGGCAGACGACACTCCCTACGACGATACGCGCCAGGTCGTCGGTCCGGACGCAATTGTTGGCGTAAGTTGCTACGATTCGCGCCATGACGCGATGGCGGCTGCCGAGGCCGGCGCTGATTACATTGCCTTCGGCGCCTTTTTTCCGACCACCACCAAAGTTGCACGGGCCACGCCGGCGCCCGATATCCTGGCCTGGTGGAGCGAATATATGGTTGTTCCAAGCGTCGCCATTGGCGGCATCACCCCTGAAAATTGTGGCCCGCTGGTCGCCGCGGGCGCCGATTTTCTCGCGGTCATCAACGCAGTGTGGCAACATGAGGCAGGGCCTGCGAAAGCGGTGCGCGCGTTCAACGAGGCCATTGCGTCGCACCAGCCAAGTTGATATAGCACCGGCGCTGCGCACCGCGCGGCATCCCTCTACGATGGAATCGAATTGAGGCGTCGTCATGAGAATTAATGGCAACGCGATCCGCCCCGGCATGGTGGTTGAACACCAGGGGCGCCTGTGGGTCGCAGTAAAAATTCAGCATACCCAGCCGGGCAAGGGTGGCGCGTACCTGCAGGTCGAACTGAAGGATATTCGCGACGGCACCAAGCTCAACGAGCGGTTCCGCTCATCGGAGAATGTCGAGCGGGTACGGCTGGACGAAAAGCCCCATCAATTTCTGTTCGCCGATGATGATCTGTTGACGTTCATGGACACTGAGACCTACGACCAGGTCAGTCTGCCGAAGGCCTCCCTGGGGGATGGTGTGGTCTTCTTGCAGGACGGGATGGAAGTCATCATCGAATCTCATGAGGGCGAGCCGCTCAGTGTGCAGTTGCCGGCATCGGTGACTCTTGAAGTCATGGAGACCGAACCGGTCGTGAAGGGCCAGACTGCGGCGGCCTCGTACAAACCGGCAATCCTCGACAACGGCATGCGCGTGATGGTTCCGCCACATGTTCGCGAAGGTGAGCGGGTGGTGATCAACACGGAAGACTCAGCATACGTCGAGCGGGCCCGCGACTGATGGCGCATCAATCCCCGCTAATTACGATCATGGTCAACGCTGCCTACAAGGCAGCTCGGAACATGAAGCGCGATTTTGGTGAGGTCGAAAAACTGCAGGTCTCGCGCAAGGGGCCGGCAGACTTCGTCTCCGTTGCCGATCAACAGGCAGAGCGCACAATTATCTATGAATTGAAAAAGGCTCGGCCCAAATACGGGTTTCTCGCCGAGGAATCGGACGAGATCGTGGGCGAGGACAATTCCAACCGCTGGATTATCGATCCCCTCGACGGCACGACCAATTTTTTGCACGGCCTGCCCCATTTCGCCATTTCCATCGGCCTGGAACGTGACGGCAAACCCTATGCCGGGGTCGTTTACGCCCCGATCGCAGATGAGTTGTTCTGGGCTGAGGCCGGCCAGGGTGCATACTTGAACAAGGAGCGCCTCAGGGTTTCCGGCAGGCGCAATATGGATGAGTGCCTGATCGCCACTGGCATGCCCTTCAAGGGCCGTGCCAGCCATCCTGAATATCCCGCCATGCTGGACGCTGTATGGAACGAGACGGCAGGAATACGGCGCTTTGGAGCGGCAGCGCTTGACCTCGCCTATGTCGCCGCGGGCCGCTATGACGGTTTTTTCGAGTTTGCACTCTCGCCCTGGGATATTGCGGCGGGAATCATCATCGTCCGAGAAGCTGGCGGCATGGTGAGTGAAATTGATGGCCGGGCCGGAATGATGGAGTCAGGCGATGTATTGGCGAGCAACGGGCAGATTCACGGTGAACTGCGCCAATTGCTCGACGAAAGTGGCCGTCGCTCGTAGCCGCAAGGCTGATTTTGGCCCGCAGTATTGTCGCTCGCATGGCCCTATACTATTGTGGGGATGCGGGAAATACCGCGGGAGGCAATGAATTAAAAGAATGACGGGAAATCGTCTGCGACTTCATACAGTGACCTGTTGTGCGATGCTGGGCACATTCGCCCTCGGTGCTGCGGGCGCGGCTTCCGCTCAGGAGACCGTTTACGTCGGCGGCAGTGGCCAAGCTGCCCTCGAGGTTCACCTCGACGCGCTCGACCAGTTCGATCGACCCCCACCAAAGGCTGATCGGCTCTTGCGCCACCCCGGTGAACGGGGCGGCGGTCTGGGCGCCATCGTTCT
This sequence comes from Alphaproteobacteria bacterium, assembly GCA_018668475.1. Lineage (GTDB taxonomy): Bacteria > Pseudomonadota > Alphaproteobacteria > UBA828 > UBA828 > JABJCZ01. Next base: position 4,448 of record JABJCZ010000069.1, read on the forward strand.
CATCCCGCCAAATGCGCTCGAGGATACGGCTAGCGGATCAGCCCGCCGGGAACAGCAGGACATGACACCTGAGCCCGTCCCGGCGCCCGAGCCGGCAGTTGCAGTGGCACTCGACCCCGTTCGAATTGAGCCAGTCCCGCCAGAGCCCAAGGCTGTTCAGCCTGAGCCCGAGCCTGTGATGGCCAAGGCACCTGCCAAGGTGGAGACCGTCGCAAGCGTCGACGAGGCCCCCGAAGCACCCAAGGTAATAAAGCCTGAGGCCCGCGAAACCACCGCAGCTGCCACCGCGACCACAGCCACTGCCCTGAGTGACACCAAGGTTGCCTCGATTGACAGATCTGCGAGCGGCGCGGATGGCTCTATCCATATCTTCTTCGATGGCGGCTCCAGTGATATCCCGGCTGATGCCCTCGGCCAAATCACGGCAATCGCCAATGCCTTGGCGAATGATCCGACCCAACGGCTGCAACTCAAGGCCTATGCGGCCGCCAGTGCCGAATCCGCCAGTCTGGCGCGTCGCTTGTCATTGACCCGCGCGCTCACGGTGCGCTCGGCGTTAATTGAACAGGGTGTGCGATCAACCCGGATTGATGTTCGCGCGCTCGGCGGCAAGGATGCCGGTGACACTCCGGATCGCGTAGACATATTCATCATCAAGCGCTGACAGAACGGTACAGCGACCGATACGGCAAAGCAGGGAGCCGGCTATGAACGGACAGCGCACCTTTCTCATTCGAATGATCGCGTTTCTCGTGGTCGTCGTCGGGGTGATCGCCGCCCTCTTCGTCA
>JABJCZ010000070.1 GCA_018668475.1 Alphaproteobacteria bacterium
AAACGCAATTTGTGGCTCATTTGCCCGCTACCAAAAGTGCTTTGCCCATGTGCGCCACATTGATACGCCCAAGCCGCGCCTTAGCAAAGCCCTCATGTGCCGCGCACGGCAGTAACGATAGCCAGCCCGATGATAGCGGCGATCAGACCGAAAATCCGCAACTTCGAGACCGGTTGGCCTAAGGCAATGGCCATCATCCGCCGCACCGAGTTCGGAAATACGGCGTACATCAGGCCTTCAATAATCAGAACAAGGCCTAGTGCCGTAACCAGCGCTGTCAGAAAATCCGACACGATCGACTAGATGAAACGCTAAAGCCGAACAGGCGCAGGCGCTTTGTCAGTTCTCGAGCGCGCTGTTGGCGCCGGCACCGGTATCCATGCCACTCCGAAGCTCATCGACATCAAGCTCAAGGTCGCTGGCCGTCATACCCAGGTCACTGATCATGCGCATGATATCTTCAGCACCAAGGCCGCCCACTCGCTGTGACGTTTCGGTTTCATTAACGCCGATTTCACCGACGGTGCCGAAATACGTGAACAGCTCACTATCCGGCGAGAGCACCATGGTCGTATCGCTCTCACCCAACGCCTCGGTCATCGCCTGCATGGAACGATAGAAGGAGAAGAACTCCGGATCACGGCCCACTGCCTGCGCGAAGATGCGGGCAGCAAGTGCATCGCCCTGACCACGAATAATCTCGGCGTTACGATTGGCCTCGGCCAGAATAATTGCGGCCTCACGATCAGCCTGCGAAATGATGCGCCGCTTGTTTGCTTCACCTGTCGAGCGAAACTCCTGCGCTTCCTGCGCACGCTCGGCATTCATACGGGCATACACCGCCTGACTGTTCTCATCTGGCAAATCAGCCCGTCGCACCCGCACATCGATCACGTCCATACCAAACTGCGCGGACTGCCGGTTCACTTGGTGGCGAATCTGTAACATCAACTCGGCCCGCTCACCTGAGAGCACGCTGACCAGATCCACCCGACCCATAACTTCACGCGTGGCGGCATTGAGAATGGCGCCAAGGCGGCTACGCGCCACCCCTTCAGAGCCAACCGTCTGGAAGTACGTCAGCGGATCGATAATGCGATAGCGGATAAAGGCGTCGACCACGAGACGCTTGCGATCACGAAGGATGATTTCTTCCGGCGGGGCGTCGAAATCGACAATCCGCTTCTCGAAATACTCGACGTTCTGCACAAACGGGGTCTTGAAGCGCAGGCCCGGCTCGTCCTTGCCTGACTGGTTGACCACTTTTCGCGGCTCACCAAACTGCAGCAAAATAACCTGCTCCGTTTCGGTCACCTTAAATGTAGATGCGAGGATGAGGATAAGAGCGGCGAGGAGGATAACCCCGACGACAATAAGTTTTGCGCGTCCACTCATGGCTATTCCGCCCCCCGGCTCAGGCCGTCGCTGGTTCGGCGTCTCTCGATTTCAGGTAATGGCAGATACGGCACGACACCTGATCCATTTTCACCGGTGCCGATGATGACCTTGTTCATGCCAGACAGCAGCTTCTCCATCGTCTCGAGATAAATACGCCGCTTGGTGACATTCTTGGCCAGCCGGTATTCGTTGTAGACGGCCACGAAGCGCCGCGCCTGACCAATAGCGCCGTTGACCTCTTGCGCCCGGTAGGTGCGTGCTTTTTCCAGAATGGCGGCAGCCCGGCCTTGAGCCTCGGGTACCACGGTGTTCTTGTGGCGCTCAGCTTCTTCCTTCAAACGCTCCTGATCCGCGCGCGCAGCCTGCACATCACGGAACGACGCGATCACTGCTTCAGGCGGATCAATACTCTGCGGCTCCACCTGCGTGATCAGAATGCCGGCGTCGTATTCATTCATAATTTGCTGGGTCAGTTCAAAGGTCGCCTGGGCCAATGGCTGGCGTCCTTCGGCGAGGGCGAACTGCAGGTTCGTCTTGCCGATCACCTCGCGCATGGCACTTTCAGCAACATCCTTCACCGTGCGCTCGGGCGAGCGCAGGTTGAAGAGAAACTTGCCAGCGTCTTCAATGACCCAGAACACCGTAAATTTGACGTCGATGATGTTCTCATCGCCGGTCAGCATCAGGCTTTCACTCGGCACCCCGCGCGGAAACGCATTGCCGCGTGAATCTGCAACTGTGCGATAGCCGACCTCGATCCGGTTTACCCGCGTCACCTTGGGCGTAAAGACGCTCTCAAATGGTGCCGGCAGGTGATAATTCAGGCCCGGCTGCGTGGTTTTAGTCCACTCGCCAAAGCGCAACACAACGCCCTGCTCATCAGGCTGCACCCGGTAAAAACCAGTTGCTAGCCAGATACCAATACCGATCAACAGGATCAACAGTACACCGCGCACACCGCGCAGACCAGGCATGAAGCGCTTCATGCGCTCCTGGCCACGACGGATCAATTCATCAATGTCTGGCGGCTGACCGCCACCACCGCCACCACCACCGCCGGGACCACGAGGTCCGCGACCTCCGCCACCGCCGCCACCGCGATTTCCACCGCCACCGCCGCCACCACCGCGTGGCTTGCCCCAGGGGCCATCACCACCATTGCCACCTTGATCGGACCACGGCATTAGCGGATCTCCCTGAAATGTGCAGCGCCCGGACCACGCAGTACGTGTCGGGCAAAAAATCGTTGGCTGTGGGCTTTGCTCATACTCATCGCTGCCTTATATGTCACCTCATCGCCACGCGCAATCAACGCGGGGCGAATACGTCGTGCAGGATATGGTCCCTAACCTTTGGGGCTTCAAGGACCTTGAAGGGAATATCGAAAATGAGCGGGATCACGCGGGAACAGGTACTGGAGGCACTGAAGGCGATTATCGACCCCGATGTGGGTCGCGACGTCGTAAGCCTCGGCATGATTTCGGGCGTTGTCGCGCGCGATGGCAATGTTGGCTTCAGTGTCGAAGTCAAACCGGAAGACGGCGCGGCCAAGGAACCCCTGCGCCAGGCCTGCGAAGATATGATCACCCGGCTGCCGGGTGTCATTTCCGTTACTGCTGTGTTGACGGCAGAAGCGTCAGCTGCCGAAGGCGGACCCGGCAATGGGCACGCACACGCGCATTCGCCCGCGCCGAGCGGTCCTCTTCCTGCCGGTGGCAAACGCGCCAAGGCGCCGGAAGCCCAAGGCGTGCCGGGTGTGGGCGCCATTGTCGCGGTGGCTTCGGCCAAGGGCGGTGTCGGAAAATCCACCACGGCCATCAACCTCGCCGTGGCACTGGCCGCCGAGGGGGCGAAAGTCGGCCTGCTGGATTGCGACATCTATGGCCCTTCCCTGCCGCGTATGATGAACCTGTCGGGCAAACCGGAGCTGGCCGACGACGATAAGGTCATGCCGATGGAGGCCTACGGCGTAAAATGCATGTCCATCGGTTTTCTCGTAGAAGAAGACACACCGATGATCTGGCGCGGCCCCATGGTCATGGGTGCCCTGGAGCAGATGTTGCGCGATGTCGTATGGGGCGAGCTGGACATACTGGTCTGTGATCTGCCGCCCGGCACTGGCGATGCGCAACTCACCCTCGCCCAGCGCGTCGCCCTGACCGGCGCCGTCATTGTCTCAACACCGCAGGATATTGCACTGCTGGATGTGCGGCGCGGGATCAACATGTTCCATAAGGTCGACGTGCCCGTGTTCGGCCTGATCGAGAACATGAGCTATTTCATCTGCCCGCATTGCGACGGTCGCTCGAACATCTTCCACCATGGCGGCGCCCGAGAGACCGCGGCCGAGATGGGGATCGAGTTTCTTGGCGAGGTGCCGCTGGATATGGAAATCCGCGTAACGTCCGATGCCGGCACGCCAATTGTCGCCTCAAACCCTGACAGCGACCACGCGAAAGCTTATCGCCGCATCGCCCGCCAGCTGGGCGAGACCATCGCGTCAGCATCTGCCTCCGGTCACCGCCAGGCGCCGCCGATCAAGATGATGTAGTTTCAGTTGCAGCCGTCGCAAGGATCGGGTGGTTCGCCCGTCGCCCATAGTCCATGGTCACTCGTGAACCCACTATAGGTAGAGGCGCGCACGACATGAGCGAGACGACGACAGGCGGCATACGGCTCACCATGGGGCCGATTGAATGGCTGCTGGTGGTTATTCTGTCGTTGTTGTGGGGCGGCTCGTTCTTTTTTGTCGAAATCGCCCTTGAGGCTCTGCAACCCTTCACCATTGTGGCGCTCCGGGTCAGCATCGCTGCGGCGGCACTGCATCTTGTGCTGCTCACAAGCGGCCGGTCCATGCCAGGCGGGCTCGGCCTCTGGGCCGCTTTTTTGGGCATGGGACTGATCAACAACGCGGTGCCATTTACGCTGATTGTCTGGGGCCAGGTTCATATTGGCAGCGGGCTTGCGGCCATCCTCAACGCCACCATGCCGATATTCGTCGTTCTGGTGGCGCAGGTCGCCACCGATGATGAAAAAATAAATCGCGCACGCTTCGCCGGCATTGCACTTGGCTTTGCCGGGGTTGCGGTAATGATCGGTCCGGCGGCGCTGGCAAACATTGGCAGCAATGTGGTGGCGCAGCTTGCAGTCCTGGGGGCGGCGCTTTCCTATTCATGCGGTGTTGTATTTGGCCGGCGCTTCGCCCGGCTCGGCATCAACCCGATGGCTACGGCAACAGGGCAGGTCACCGCAGCGGCAATCATACTTGCCCCGTTGGCGCTGGCGGTTGATCAACCGTGGCACCTGGCCGTGCCTGAGCTCGAGGTCTGGGGCGCGATCGGCGGCCTCGGTGTGTTATCCACCGGCCTCGCTTACATTATCTATTTCCGGATTCTCGCCGTCGCCGGCGCCACCAACCTGTCATTGGTGACGTTAATTGTGCCAGCCAGCGCTATATTGCTCGGTACCATCGTGCTTGGTGAGCAGCTGCACATCACCCACATCGCCGGGATTGCGCTGATCGCCGCAGGCCTGATCGCCATTGACGGTCGCCTGCTCAAACGCCGCGCATTCCGGTAGGGCCCGACTGACTGAGTGCTACCTAGGTGCTATTCCGGCGCCGGCTGCTCGCCGCCTGTCGGCCCGTAGAACATGACCCAGACCGCAAAGTCGTCGGAAAAATCCTCAAATCGATGCTCCGCACCTGCTGGTGCAAACAACAGGTCGCCGGATACAAAGTCCGTACGCGCATCGCCGCATACGAAAGTCCCGCTCCCGGTTGCCACAAAATACAGCTCATCACGATCATGCGGCGTTTGCTGATCAACACCGACCGGCCTGTAGTAGCGCAGATCGACCTGGCCGCGCGACCAGATGGCGGCTGACAGACGCCCTTCAGTAGTGGGTTCCCGCGCGGCATCCGCCAAGGGAAAGTGAATCTTGTCTTGCATAGGCCTGCTCCCTGTTTTCGCATTATTCGCGTTGGTAGGACTGCGAGCTTGGGGCTCAGCATAGCGCAAATGCCAGACAAGTGCACTGGAAGCCGCCTTGTGCTAAGCACATCAGCACCATGGCGAAGGGCTCAAAAAAGGTTATTTACGCGGCACTGGTCGGCAATCTGCTGATCGCGATCACCAAGGGGGTCGCTGCAGCCTATACCGGCTCATCGGCTATGTTGTCGGAGGCGATTCACTCGCTGGTCGATACCGGCAACCAGGTGTTGCTATTGCACGGCATGAGGCGCGCCCGCAGACCGGCCGACCGCCACCACCCCTTTGGCTACGGGATGGAACTGTATTTTTGGACTTTCGTCGTCGCCATTCTGATCTTTGCCGTTGGCGCTGGTGTATCGCTCTATGAAGGCATCCAGAAAATCCAGCATCCGCACGCCATCGAGAGCGCATGGGTCAATTACCTCGTCCTCAGCGTCGCGATGGTCTTTGAGGGTGCGGCCTGGCTGATCGCCTACCGCGAGTTCAACCGCACCCGAGGCAAGCAGGGGCTCGTCAAGGCGTTGCGCCGCTCCAAAGACCCGACCGTCTTTACCGTCCTGTTTGAAGACACAGCCGCCATGCTTGGATTGATGGTTGCCCTTGTCGGCATTGCGGTGGGCGAAGCGCTGAACCTGCCGGTACTCGACGGCGTGGCCTCGGTGATTATCGGCATCATCCTCGCTGTGACAGCGGCAGCGCTGGCACGTGAAAGCAAGGGACTGCTGATTGGCGAAAGCGCGGACAGCGAGCTGGTGGAGGCCATCACCACACTGGTCGACCAGGAGCCTGGGATCAAGGTGGTCAACGAAACCCTGACCATGCATCTCGGGCCGGAAGACGTGCTCCTCAATCTCAGTGTTGATTTCGAGGACGGGCTGTCATCTGAAGCTGTGGAAGCGACGGTCACCAGCCTGGAGGCGCGCATCAAGGCAGATTTCCCCGTCGTGCGCCGGATTTTCATTGAAGTGCAGAGCTGGCGGGCGCATCTGGACAACCGACAGGCGGAACAAAAGCAACGGACCGAACAGACTGACGCTTGAGCCCCTCGCCACGCCATGCGACCCTTTCCACATGAAATGGAAACCAACATTCAAGAGCGCGGTGGCCGCAGCTTTTGTCTTTGCACTCGCGATTGTCGGCAGCCAGCCGGCCCTGGCGAACTGGCGCGCCGACCTTACCCTGCAAATGCTGAAAGAAGAGCACTGCGTTGTCGCCTTCTACAGCGATGTGCTGGAGCGAGAGGTGGATGGACGCGAAATGCTATTCGTCCACGTGGTCTGTGAAGACAACCGGGCGTTTGACGCGCGCCGCTTCAAGGGCATTCAGAAGCCCTTTTCCATTCGACCCTGCAACGTGGATGTCTGCTGACGCGCCCAGACCTACTCGGACGGCTGGCCGAGGCTCTCCATCAGCTCGCGCCATTCGCGGGCTGAAAGGCCGCTCGAAGCCTGATCAACCGGCTCACCGGCAAGCTTTTTGCGAACCACATCGAGCCCGGCGGCTGAAAGACTGACCCCACCCATCCGATAATCGGTAAAGGCCTCGCAGGCCAGCGGTACCCAGCGTTTTACCGTCTCCAGCATGGCATCGGCATAAACCCGGATTTCATACTGCGCGTGGGGGTCGGCCCGCAGAGAGAGAAAATGCAACAGGTTATGCAGGTCTACCTTCCAGTACCACTGGGTGTAGAAATTGAGCGAGAGGTTCATCCGCGCCAGCTCGCGAGCGAGGCCGGTGCGGTTTTCGTCCAGCGGCGCGCCGTCTTCACCCTCATTGAGCATTTCCGCGTAATGATCGTAGGCGCGCTCTGAATCTTCGCGCAGCAGGCTCATCACCCGCGCCGCTTCCTCGCCTTCCAGCACGTCGCCCCGACCCTGGCGGTTGTTCGACGCCTGAGCCGCAAGATGCTCCGGCGCCGGAATATAAAACTCGCGATCAAGGATGGAATAACGCGCGGAATACTCGTTCACATTGGCCGTGCGATGGCGAATCCACTGACGTGCCACGAAGATCGGCAACTTGATGTGAAACTTGATCTCGCACATCTCGAATGGCGTGGTGTGGCGATGGCGCATGAGATAGCGGATCAGCCCACGGTCCTCGGTGATCTTGCGGGTACCTCGCCCATAGGAAACCCGCGCTGCCTGCACGATAGCCGCGTCATCACCCATGTAATCGATGACGCGGGAAAAGCCATGGTCAAGCACCGGCGAGGGCTCGTACAGCACCTCTTCAAGCGCCGGCACGGTCGCCCGCCGGGTCTCAAAACGCTCTGCGCGGAGCGCCTCAACTTCTCGTTTTTGGTCCGAATCAAGTGGCATGGCGACAACTTTAACCCGCCCGTTCCGGCCCCGCTACTGCAGACCGGGGGCAGCAAAACGAAAACACCGAATCCCCAGCCTTTAACGGTGCGTCAAAAGGCCCTATATTAGCTGGGTCGGCTTTGCCGGCTATGGCGATAAACGCTGCGTGAAATAAGCGTTGCGGACCCGGGGGCAGTGCCCGGCGCCTCCACCATTTTCCGGTTTTCGGGCCGGAGTCCTTATGGGGGCGAACCAGGATCGACGTGCGTGGTAAAGACGTAGTTTTTGCTCGGCATGGTACCACCGTCATCGGGCCATACTAGTAATTGCGAATGACAATGAAGTCGCAATCGCTGCCTAACTTCGTTAGGTAAGCGCGGTTCGGGGGGCACCGGGCAACAGAAGCCCCCCACTTTATGTGTGCTTCCGGCTGTTTCTGTGGATACATGTGTGAGTGCGGGATACAACATTGGAAAGCCGGGGCGGCCGGCAGTATTGGGGAGCGGCGTGAGCAAGGATTATATTGGCTACGACGGCATGGTGGATGACGCATTGCGCGGTGTAGTGCGTGATGCGCTGCTCAAGATCGCAGAGATCGGCCTGGTCGGCGGCCACCACCTGTACATCACCTTTCGCACGGCCTATCCCGGCGTCGAAGTGCCCGAGTATCTCGCCGAACGCTACCCCGATGAGTTGACCGTGGTCATGCAGCATCAGTTCTGGGCGCTGGAGGTTACCGACGAGCAGTTCTCCGTCATGCTCAGCTTCAACAAGCAACGTGAGGCAATCACCATACCGTTTGCCGCGTTGACGCGATTTGCTGATCCCGGCGTGAAGTTCGGCCTGCAGTTTGAGCCCATCGGCGACGAAGGAGCTGCGCTCCGCGCGCCGTTTCGCGAGCGCCGGGCCAAGGAACTGGCGGCCGAGGAAAGTACCACCGAAGGCGTGGTACACAAGTTACCGGCGGATGGCGAGGCGGGATCAGTCCCATCGACTGCATCGGCCTCGACCGACACAAAAACTAGTGACAAGACCGCTGTGGAAGACGACTCCCCTGACGACAAGAACCGTATCGTCAGCCTCGATTCTTTTCGGAAAAAATAGCCGCCACAATATAACCCGACCGACCTGACCGAATTATGGCCCGACCACCGCATCCGGATGCCGAACTTGTGGCAGAACTCTGCCAGCGCCTGTTACCGCTGGGCGTGGTGCATAGCCGCGCCATGTTTGGCGGTCACGGGCTATTTCGCGACGGGTTGATGTTCATCATCGTCGCAGCGGGGCGGATCTACCTGAAGGCCGACGCACAAACCCAGGGCGACTTTGAAGCCGCCGACTGCGGGCCGTTCAAACCTTTCGCGCATAAACCGATGACCATGTCCTACTGGGAAGTGCCGGCCGATATACGCGCTGACACGGACCAGTTTATCGCATGGAGCAAAGCTGCCTGCGCGGCCGCCCAGCGCGCGCAAGAGGCAAAACCCGCCCGCCGACGCCGGCCTGGCCGACCGCGCCCACGCCCGCGCCGCACCCAGGGCTGAGCGGCCGCTCCGACGCCGCTCCGCTCGCCATGCGTTCCCGCTCAATAACCGGGCAAGCCCGTGCCTGTTGATCCCGCCCTTTACGCCGGCTTTATCGCCGCAGCCGTGGTGGCCATTATCTCACCCGGGCCGGATACCATGCTGATCATTCGCTACACCATTGGCGCCGGACCACGTACCGGCCTAGCGGCGGTCGGCGGGGTGCAGCTCGGGCTGTTGATTCATGCTGCGGCGGCGGTGCTTGGCCTGTCATTGTTGATTATCTCTGTGCCGTTGGCGCTGCGGATCATCGCACTTGCCGGCGCGATCTATCTGGCATGGATTGCATGGCAGCAACTGCGCGAAGGCCTGCACCGGCCAGGTCAGAAACTCGCAGCCATTGAAGTCCGGTCCATCAGCAGCGCCAAGGCCCTGCGCGATGCCATGTTCACCAATCTGCTGAACCCGAAAGTCATCGTCCTGTTCATGGCTATGATGCCGGGGTTTGTGGCGCCGGAGCGAGGCGCGATCGCATTGCAGTTCGCCATGCTCGGCTGCACCATGATCGCCATTAACCTGGTCTTTCAGCTCAGCCTGGTGGGCGTTGCTGGCCGGGCCCGGCGTTTTCTGGCGCGGCCTGCGGTGCAGCGTGGTATTTCCCTGATGACCGCCGCCATATTTTTCGCTTTTGCCATAATGATTGCGGTTGAACACCTAACCGGTGCACCTTGACCCGCGACCACGCCGGAAACGAAACCGAAACAGATTCAGACGTATGAGAAAAGGCGAAACCATTCGGGTTGAGATCGAATCCCTCGGCGCTGCCGGAGACGGCCGCGCCGTGGCAAACGGTCGACCGGTCTTTGTACCCCTGACGCTACCTGGCGAAGTGGTGGACGTGCGCCTGACCGGCGAGCGGGACAGCGCCTGGCATGGCGAAGTGACTCACTGGGAGA
>JABJCZ010000071.1 GCA_018668475.1 Alphaproteobacteria bacterium
GGTGTAGCACATGCCACACGGCTCATTTTCATCGATCGCCGGGAAGGCATAATCTGCCGGCGCGCTCTGCAGAAACGCCTCATAGCATTCGTAGCCATCGAGCAACGGTTTATCGCTTCGGTTGGCGACAAATACGCGCTCGATCCCGGTGTGCTCGCGGATTTTTTCAAACAGGGGCAGCAAGGCCTCATCGACAATCGCAAAACGATCGTCCGCATGGTTGGCGATGAAAATAATATCGTCTGGATGCAGGCGGAAATTGAGGGTGTGATACACACCGCCGGCGCAGGGTGCGCCAAAGTAGGCTTCCAGATGGACGTGGTTGTTCCACATCATGGTGGCCACCCGGTCGCCGCGCTTCAGGCCGGCGGCATCAAGCGCGCCGGCAAGCTGGCGCGAGCGCTCGTAAAGATCTGCGTAGGTGTAGCGGTGAAGCGACTTGTCCGCCATGTTGGAGACAACCTCCACCTTGCGGAATTGCCGCCCGGCGCGCTCCAAAATACTTGTGAGCGTCAGCGGATAATCCATCATTGTGGCGGCAAATGTCATGGTTTGGCCCTTCCCAGGCGGTTCCCAGTCTTCGATGCTCTGCTCGGCCGGTTAGCATGGCCGTATTGGGCTTATATTGCCTGATGCGGGCGGCAATGGCCAAGAGCCTGATTGGCCGTTATGGGCGATTTCTTGACGCTGCTTTCATGCGAGTGTTACCGTCCCGCTACGGCAATGAAAGTTCCTGTGATAACAATATGTTGTATGAATTCTTGAGGGCGGCGTGAAGCCGCCGGACGCGCCCATAGAAGGGCGCGCAATGCCGGGCGGGGTCTCCAGCGATGTCATGATCGTGGACGGTCCGGACGGACCGTTCGTCGTCAAGCGGGCGTTGCCCAAGTTGAAGGTGGATGCAGACTGGCGTTCCGACCCGCGTCGCTCCGGCATTGAAGTTGCGTGCCTCAGGGAAATGGCGGACTTGCTGGGTCAGACAACTGTGCCGCGGGTGCTTTGGGTCAATGAGGCTGAACACAGTTTTGCAATGGAGTGCATTGATGCGCGCTTTGTGAACTGGAAGGAGCGTTTGCTCGACGGCGACATTGACCCCGCGACAGCGCGACGCGCCGGCACGCTGCTGGGCCAATTTCACACCCGGTCAGCCGCACGGGATCATCTAGCGGCTCGTTTTGACGATCGCCAGTTTCTGATGGAGCTTCGGGTCACGCCCTATCATCGGCGCATTGCCGAACGGCACGGGGATATTGCACCGGATATTGAAAGTGTTGTGGCGCGGATGCTGGAGACGCGTATCTCCCTGGTGCATGGTGACTACAGCCCAAAAAACATGCTGGTGGAGGGCGCCGATGTGGTGGTGCTCGATTGCGAGGTCGCCCATTGGGGTGATCCGCGCTTCGACCTCGGGTTTTGCTTGTCACACCTGGCGCTGAAGATAATCAGGGATGGCGGGCACGCCGTGGCGATGGCCGCTTGCGCGGAGGCTTACCTGGCCGGCTACGCGAAAGAAGGTATGGATATTATGGACGCCGAGGCCTGTCGGCAGACCGGGTGTTTGATGCTGGCGCGGATCGACGGTGACTCGCCGGTGGAATATTTGCCCGAGGAACCGCGCCGACAACACGCCCGTGCGGTGGCCCGGTCACTAATTGTCGACCCACCGTCTGACATGGCGCAAGTGGGTAGCCGAACGCAGGAGTTAATGTCATGAGTATGTCGCGAATAAGCGCAGTTCACGGGCGCCAGGTTTTTGATTCGCGAGGACGGCCGACGGTTGAGGTCGATGTCACCTTGCAAAACGGTGTTCGCGGGCGAGCTGCTGTGCCGTCAGGCGCATCAACCGGCGCGGCAGAAGCTCTTGAGCTGCGGGATGGCGATATGGCGGCGTTTGACGGCTTTGGTGTGACCAAAGCCGTTGCCCACGTGAACGATGAAATCTCCAGGGCCGTGTCAGAGTTGGATCCGGAGGATCAGCGCGGGCTTGATGATCGGCTGCGTGAGCTTGATGGAACCGAAAACCTCTCACGCCTGGGCGCCAACGCCGTGCTTGGTGTGTCGATGGCAAGTTGCCGGGCAGCTGCTGCTGCACAAGGTGTGCCGCTTTGGCGGCGGGTCATGACGATATCAGACAACGCATCACCGATCATGCCGATGCCGATGGTCAACATCCTATCGGGTGGGAAACACGCGGGTGGCGGCATGGATATTCAGGACTTCCTGATGATTCCTGCATCAGCACGAAGTCTCGATGAGGCGATGCGCATGATTGCGGCTGTGCGAACCTCGGCGACGGCCCTATGTGCGCAGGCAGGCCTGCCTGTTCTGCTTGCGGATGAGGGTGGCCTTAGCCCGGGACTACAGACACCTCGCGAGGCGCTCGACCTCATGGTGCAATCTTTTGAGGCTGCCGGCCTGGAGCCGGGCCGAGATGCCGTCATCGCCCTTGATATGGCGGCCGCCGGCCTTGCTACCGAAGATGGGTACAATTTTGAGCGGGCGGGTCAGCATTTCTCCGGCGCCGAGCTTGTCGAGGAAATTGCTGGCTGGGTAGCGGAGTATCCCATCACCTCGATCGAGGATGCGCTGGGCGAAGAGGATTGGCCGCATTGGCGCATGCTGTTGGCAAGGGTCAGCCATATTCAATTGATCGGGGACGATTTGCTTTGCACCAATCCACAGAGAATTGCGAAAGCCGCTTCAGAAAATGCAGCCAATGCGGCGCTTATCAAGGTCAATCAGAACGGCACTTTGTCCGGGACGCTGGACGCCATGGCAGCGGCCCGTTCAGCCGGGTTTACCAGTGTCGTATCGGCGCGATCAGGCGAAACGGAAGATGACTTTATAGCTGATCTGGCGGTCGGCACGGGCGCTGGCCAGATCAAGATCGGCTCGGTTCGCTGCGGTGAGCGTATGGCAAAATATAATCAACTGGTCCGCATTGCGGAGGCCGTGGACGATGCCAACATCGCGCCGTGGCCACCACAAAAGCCAGCGACCAGCTGAGGGAGGGAAGAGGCATGAACGATCCTGTTGTTTATCGGGACTACACCCGCAGCGAATTGGATGCGCAGTACAACAACCGGTCACGGTATCCGGAATACACCGAGTATTTTTCCAATTGGGAGCGCTGGAGTGGTGAGGCAAAGGCGGCCATGCCGAATGCGCGGCTGGATGTCGCGTATGGCGCATCTCTGATGGAGACCCTCGATATATTTCCGGCAGACGAACCGGGTGCGCCTATCCAAGTGATGATTCATGGTGGGTATTGGTACTCGCTCGATAAGAAGCATGACAGCTTCGTCGCACAGGGGCTGAAGCCTCATGGTGTTACAACGGTGGTGATCAACTACGGATTGGCGCCGGATTACGGCATGGACGAAATTGTGCGCCAGAACCGAGCAGCCTTTGAATGGGTGTGGCGCAACGCTGCTGACATAAATGGTGACCCGGACCAGATCTATACCGTCGGTCAATCCGCCGGGGGACACCTTGTGCTCATGGTTTTGGCCACCGACTGGCCGGCCTTTGGCGCCGGGCTGCCGGTGGATCTCGTGAAAGGCGGCATCTCGATTTCCGGAATTTACGATCTTGAGCCAATCCGGCTTTGCTATCTCAACGACAAGGTCGGAATGGATAGGGACGTGGCGCACCGCAACAGCCCGATCCATCAGGCATATCCGTGCGCCGCACCGCTGATGTTCGTCTCCGGCGACATTGAATCAGATGAGTATTCCCGTCAGGCCGACGCAATGGACGTCGTGTGGAAAACACATGGGTATCCGTGTGAACACCTCAGCCTGCCGGGCCGGAACCACTTCACCATGGCAGACCTGTTGCGCGAGCCTGAAAGTGAGATGACTGTCGCGTTGCTACGTCAAATGGGGTTGCGTCCCTGAGTCCTGTTGGGTGTATGGCTGTCGCGCCCAAGTGCCACCACGTATAGCCCTAATTATCCTGCGGCGATTTGTCGCAAATGCAAATCATTCGCAATTGGTTGACGGGCTCCTGCAGGGCTCGTAATGATGGGGCCATCGAAACAATGTCCCGCGCGATCCAATTGCCGCCATTGAAACTGATCGAGCAATTTTAGCGGGGCCGCACCGTGGAGCGCACGTCCTATGAGTAGCTCGGTTTCCAGGTTATCACCTCTGTCTTGGGGCCTCTGCGTGGCCGCATTTGCCGTTGTGGCTGCTATGGCTGCTGCCTTGTTCAGCGCCGGTCAGGCGCGGGCATCAGAGGACGTGGTCAACGTCTATTCATTCCGGCAGGAGGTGCTTATTCGGCCTTTGCTGGACGCATTCACGGCGGAAACTGGAATCGAGGTTCGGCTGGTCAGTGCCAAAGACGATGCGCTATTGGAGCGCCTCAAGAGTGAAGGCGAGTTTAGCCCGGCCGATGTGCTGCTGACGGCTGATGCTGGCCGGTTGTGGCGGGCCAAGGAAGCCGGGGTTCTTCAGCCCGTTACATCAACGGTGTTGGAGAGCCGGGTTCCCGCTCAGTACCGTGACCCGGAGGGGTACTGGTATGGGCTATCTGTTCGCGCGCGCACGATCATGGTGGCGGCGGACCGGGTGAAGCCAACCGACATCACGAGCTACGCCGATCTTGCAGACGAACGCTGGCGTGGCCGGATCTGCATTCGCTCGTCGGGCAATATCTATAATCAGTCCATGCTCGGTGCGTTCATCGCACACCGCGGGTCGGAGTGGACTGAGACATGGGCTGCCGGATTGGTTGCCAATTTCGCCCGCAAGCCGGCTGGTGGTGATCGTGACCAGTTGCGTGCGGTTGCCGCTGGCGAATGTGATGTCGCGGTCTCAAACACATATTACCTCGGGCGCATGGCCTCATCTTCCAAGGAAGTAGATCGGGCCGTGGCCGAGGCGATTACGGTAATTTGGCCGGATCAGAATGGATACGGCGTCCACGTCAACGTCAGTGGTGGGGCGGTGACCCGCAGCGCCAGTCACAAAGACGCAGCGGTTCGTCTGCTGGAGTTTTTGGCTGGGCCGCAGGCGCAAGCTCTTTATGCAGCGTCGGTCTATGAATATCCCGTGCTCGCCAGTACCTCGCGGTCGCCGGTGGTCGAGGCGTGGGGCACGTTCGTTGCTGATGATTTGAATCTGGTGGCATTGGGTGAAAACAATGCCGCAGCCATCCGCATCTCAGACCGGGTGGGCTGGCGCTAGTTCGCAGCTCGCGTGGTCTGTTGCTGGATCAGCGCTTCACGTCGCGTATGTCGGGCCAGCCAAATCACGGCGACGATGACACCGCCGAGCAGTGGCAGCACCGCATAGTTCATGGTTTGCCAGCCGATGCTCTGGTGTAGCACGCCGGACAATAGCGACGCCGCGGCGACAGAGCCGAAGACCATAAAGTCGTTGAACCCCTGAGCCTTCGCTTTTTCTGCAGGTGAATAGGTTTCGGTGACCAACGTGGTGCCTCCGACAAAAAGGAAGTTCCAGCCCAGGCCGAGAACCACGCTGCCGACCCAGAAATGCACCAGCGTAATGCCGCTGAGATTGATAGCGACACATATGGCGAGAATTGCAGCCCCGGTCAGCATAATGTTGGGATTGCCGAAGCGCCGTATCAGATAGCCGGTAAAGAACGATGGCCCATACATGCCGACGACGTGCCATTGAATAACCTGGGCGGTATCCAGAAACGTGAACCCGCAACTTCCCATGGCGAGCGGCGTTGCCGTCATGAGCAATGACATGGTGGCGTATCCAGCCATGGCGGCAGTGACGGCGACCATGAATTTTGGCTGAAGGATGACGGTGAGCAGGGGGCGCGATACGCCGCTGCGCTCTTCCTCGGAAGGTGGCGGTATTCTGATGAAGCGCACAATCAGAAGGCTGGCGCAGTAGAGCGCCGCGACCGCGACAAAAATGCCGGCGTAGTCGATGGGTGCAAATATATCTTTTGACCAGTTGGCCAGCAGTGGCCCGAGTGACGCGA
>JABJCZ010000440.1 GCA_018668475.1 Alphaproteobacteria bacterium
AAATCAATAACACAAAGGTCACCTGGACTAGACGACTATATCACACAGTGTGGATTATTGGGATTTAAAAATAACTCATCTTTAAAATTGATGAAATGGAATTGGTGTTTGAATATAGGTGGTACATGGCACGCTACATATGATAACCAAACTATAGTAAGTGTCACTGGTATACATCCTTTTAAAGATGGTTACCGAGCATTGTTTCGTGGCGCACAATTAGGGCAACGTAGAGTTAATGGTCTTAATAGATATCAGATGCAAAGTTGGGGAATATATGACCATTTACCCTTACAAATAGAATATGCTGACAACAAGCCAGTGTATATAACAACTAACGTGTCTAATGATGCAAGTGGCAGAATGAATAGAATACACAACAGTTTTAAACAAATGGCCAAAGGTGACATGGTTGATTATATAGGTGATGAAAATATATATAATACAGAACAAAGTATTTGGCGTCTTAATAATGATAAGTACTTTGAAATAAGGAAGCGTTATGAAGATTAATATCATAGGTGGTGGCACAAGTGGTTGGTGGACTGCTGGTTATCTACGAAAAAATCATCCTGATGTTGAAATAACACTTATCGAATCGCCTAACATAGAAACAGTCGGTGTAGGCGAAAGCACTATGCCTAATGTGAGAGCATTCTTTGAAGAACTTAATATTCCAGAAGAAGCCTGGATTAAGAGTTGCAGTGGAGTACGCAAAGAAGGAAATGTCAAAACAAACTTCAATTATGTAGGTGATGAACCGTATAATTTTATGTTTATACATAGTGGTTTTGACGAATGGTATGAAAAGTATAGTCGTGGCGAAGTAGACAAGTTTAGTGTATATGATTTATATGACCCAGATGATTGGAGAGGATATGCTTATCATATTGATGCCGCTCAGGCTTGGCAAATAGTAAAAGAATACACAAAAGATATCAAACATATACTTGCTACAGTCACTAGAGATGAATTACCAGAAGCAGACTTGCACATAGATTGTACGGGATTAGGTAGACATATAATACAAGATAAAACAATGTATACCTATCCAGATACACTAATTGATACTTGTATCGTAAGACGAATTGAAGAAGATACAAAGAATTATTCGGAAACTGTAGGTAGAGATTATGGCTGGGACTTCAATGTGTATCTAAGTGATAAGCGTGTTGGATGTGGATATGTATTTGATAGTAGCAAACTTAGTATTGATGATGCCAAAAAAGAATATATGAATAATAACGGACATCGAAAGTTTTTAACAGACTTTCGTGTATTGAAATGGGAACCAGGCAGATTAAAAACACCGTGGCAAGACAATACTGTTGCTGTGGGACTAAGTGTAGGATTTGTAGAACCAATGGAAGCAAATGGTCTTAGTTTGTTAATTCACCAAATTAAAACACTAAGCAAAGTATTAAATAAGCCTAATAGAGAAAAGATATATAATCGTGCTGTTATTAAGGTATTTGATGAAGTGGCAGATTTTATTTGGCATCATTATGCTTGTACTAGTAGAAGTGATACTTCTTTTTGGAAACATTATGCAGAATTAGACGGAAAAACAACTTTATTACAGCGTATACAAAACAACACTAATTTAAAACAAAACCTTTATCCGTCATATGTTTATGCCTATCTTGCTATATATTATGGAATACCTAACGACAAAAAGAAAGTTGACAAATGAAAAAGATAACAGAATACACAGACAAAGAGTTAAGAGAAGCAGTCGATATATTATTAGACAATGGACATGTAATGTTCCACGAACAATATCTAACACAAGACGAACTTATTGAATTCTGTAGACGCATAGGTGATACAAATGATTCTAATCCGTCGATGGGACATATGGAATTTAATCCTAAAGATAACCCAGACCTTTCTATTATCACAACGCAACCAGTAGGAAAGTCACCACACGGTATGTTTGGTCCAACTGATTTAGTATATCACGGCGATGGTGGAATGTGCCATTTTGGCGAGTTTAAAGAACTATTAACAGGATTATATTGCGTAGGTTCTTGTCCAGATACTGTATTAAGTTTATTAAACACTAACAAAGCATTTACAGAATTTTCTGAAGAAGAAAAAGAATATTGGCGTAATGTAGAAACGCAGTTGAATATGAAAGAAAAGGGCATATACGGAACTATCGAAGAAAAGAACAGAGATGGAAGTATGAAAGCAATTGATGGTGCCCAAGAAGCCTATAAATGTCCAATATATCATTATGGCGATGAAAGACAAAATGTAGTTAATATACATCCGTATACTGGTAAAGAATTTATGCTTTGGCAACCAGCATTTGTTGATAAAGCATGGTATAAGGGCGAACCAATTAGCGTAGATGAAATACAAGATAAGTTTAGAAAGGCTTTAGTCAGAGGAAAAAACATAACAGACTTTGTTCTCAGAGAAGGAGACTTTTTAATTTGTGACCAATATTATACACTACATAGACGTTCTTGGGTTCAAAGTTCAGACAGAGTAATATGGCGTCCTGCATTTGATTATTCAAATATATTAGGCCCAGACAGTGCATATAATCCAAGCATAGAAGATAAAAAATATATTTCACGCCAAAAAGCAAACAAAGTATAAACAATATGTTAAAACAAAAGCAGAAACCATTAAGTGATGACCAAATATTTCTAAGTTCATCGACCGAACAAATTACTTGGGGCGAATTACATGCAAACCTTGATGCTAAAATCAAAAGATTAAAAGAGCATGGCATCGGACCACATGTTGTTTTTGTTATAGCAGAGAAAC
>JABJCZ010000072.1 GCA_018668475.1 Alphaproteobacteria bacterium
CGTTGCCGCAGTAACCGTCGCTGCCCTGACTGAAGACGGCCACGCTGGCAAAACCTACGAGATCACCGGACCTGAGGCTCTCTCCTATGCAGACTGCGCCGCCACGCTGTCAGATACGCTGGGCAAGCAGGTTAAGTTCCAAACGGTCTCGCTGGAGCGCGCGCGCGAGGCGCTGGTCGAGGCCGGAATACCGCCGGTTCTCTCGGAAGCGCTTATCGAGATTGACCGACTATTTATTGACGGGTTCGGCGCACCGGTCACAACCGTCGTGCCGGATGTAACCGGCCAGCCAGCTCGCACATTTGCTGATTATGTGCACGACAACAAAGCGCTGTTTAGCTGAAATACAGGACTAAAACGTGATTCTCGTATTTGACAATGTACTGAACGCCGACGAACTGGCCGAAGTTACCGGCGCCCTGCGTGAGGATGATTTTGAAGACGGCAAGGCGACTGCCGGCTGGCACGCCCGGTTGGTCAAGAACAATGCGCAGCTCAAAACCAGTGATGAGGAGCGCGTGGCCAATGTGCGCCATACCATCAACAAAGCCATTGAGCGACACAGTGAGTTTGTCCGCGCATTTCGGCCAAAACTGGTCAGGCCCAGCCTCGTCAGCCGCTATACCGACGGCATGAGCTACGGCCGCCATGTCGATGACCCGTTTATGATCGGCAAGCCGCCGATCCGTACCGGCCTCGCCTTGACCCTATTTCTAGTTGAGCCAGACACGTATGACGGTGGGGAACTGGTCGCCGACAGTACATTTGGTCGCCGGACGTTCAAGTTGCCCGCCGGCAGTATGGTTGCCTACCCGGCAACGACGCTTCATGAGGTTATGCCCGTAACTCGCGGCGTGCGGCTATGTGCGGTGACCTGGGGGCAGAGCCTGATCCGCGACCCGGCCTTGCGGGAAATGATCTATGACCTCGACAACGCGCGGCGCGAAATGTTTGAACGCGACGGCAAAACCCGATCATTCGACCTGGTCTCAAAAACCCACGCCAATCTGCTTCGCCTATGGGCGGAACTATAACGGGAGACAACCCTGATGAGCGCCCCCTACCCACGCGATATGACCGGCTACGGACAAACGCCGCCCGACCCGAAATGGCCGAACGGTGCGCGGATCGCCGTGCAGTTCGTCATCAATTACGAGGAGGGCGCAGAGAACAATATTCTCCATGGTGATGCCGCATCGGAATCGTTGTTGACCGAGTTCGGCTTTGCTCTGGCCCGCGAGGGTGAGCGCTACTTGCCCGTCGAATCACAATATGAATATGGCAGCCGGGTTGGCTTTTGGCGCATCCACCGCCTGTTTACTGGTCACGATGTGCCGGTTACGGTTTTTGGCGTTGCCATGGCGCTTGCGCGCAACCCTGATGCTGTTGCCGCCATGAATGCGGCTGGCTGGGAAATCGCGAGCCACGGCCACAAGTGGATTGACCACCACGGCCTGGCGGAGGACGTCGAGCGCGATCACCTGCAAAAGGCGATTGAGATTCACACCGCTGTCGCCGGCTCGCGCCCGCTGGGCTATTTTCTGGGTCGGCGCTCCGAAAATACAAACCGGCTAGTCGCGGAAGAAGGCGGCTTTGAATACAGCCAGGACACCTATGCCGACGAATTGCCGTACTGGGTTAAGGAAGCCGGCAAGCCGCAGCTATTGGTGCCCTACACCGCCGACGTGAACGATCATCGCTTCGCCACGACGCCCGGCTTCAACTGGGGTGGGCCGTTTTATGAGTATGCGCGAGACACGTTCGATGCGTTGTATGCCGAAGGAGAAGCTGGCATGCCGCGCATGATGAATGTCGGGCTCCATTGCCGCCTGATCGGCCGGCCGGGGCGGATCGGCGCGCTCAAGCGATTTATCGAACATTGCAAATCGCATGACGGCGTGTGGTTCCCCCGTGGCATCGATATCGCCCGTCACTGGAAAGCCACACATCCGGCCAGCTGACTCACGATCCGCCCAGGTGATAGCTAGTTCGATTTACTGGCCCGGCGCAATACCATCTTCGTCGCAAATTCGCGTTCCACGCTTTCGGGCCGAAGCGGCATGCGGATGTAATCACCGGCGCGCCAGAGATCGACCTGATCGACAAATGTCGTGCTGCCCATGAAGCCGTCCTGCCCACCCAGCAGCACAAAGTAATTTTCGTCGATATCGCCCATGTCGGAGATATGCCTGGCCTGTGAACCGTAGCGCGCAGTGTGCTTTTCGCCGCTGGGTGACGCATTGGTTTTCATCACGGTCTGGCGCGAACCCGATACACCAAACTCAACAAATTCAAACCGTCCGCCAATGACCGGCAACATCCGCAGCGGGTGACCAAGCGCCATGCGATGCATCTCACCCCAGCTGGCATATTCGGCAACGGCGACTACTGCCGCCGCAACCCCGGCGCGAAGCGCCGTGTCCACGCGGTCCGCCGGCGCCACAGCAAGTTCACCCGGCAGGCGCGCACCGATATCAGCGCTGGCAACAAAAGCCTCAAGTGCATCAGCCGCAAACTTGCCCTCATAGAACTGCGGCACAAAGGCCGCAAAAAATGCCTCAAAGGCAACAGGTGCCTGCAACGCCGCATCATAGGTGCCATCAAATGCAGCGATCAACGCCAGTGCCGCCCGGCCCTCATCATCCAGTGAGTTGGCCAAGTCAATCGAAGTGGCTGCTGCAACGACGGCGTCGCGCACTGCCTTTGCGGAGGGTTGGGTGACGTCGCGCTGGATTTCGCCGGCGCGCTGCATACTTACAGCAGCATCATCGGCCAATAGCGTCGAAATGCGGCCGATGCGGTCATCCGGCGAGAAGAACCAGCCAACTGGAACTGGCGCATCAGCCGGACGATTATTGGCGGAGACCAGATAGCCGGCCTGCGGATTAAAGCTCGCCGGCAACTCCGAGCTGGTCAGGATACGCTCCCACGCCGCTGCGACGCCCGGCGGCGAAATGAGCGATGGCTGCAGATCCGGAGCACGGGCCGGGAGCTGGGTCGCCAACACTTGTCCGATATTACCCTGCGCATCGGCGAACAGCATGTTCTGAGCGGAGACCGCGAACGTCTCGAAAGCCTGACGGAAAGCCGGCCAGTCCGCCGCGCGATTGACCGCCAGCATGGCGCTGATCTCATCCGTCGCCTTGTGACCCATCCACCGCAATGCGACGGGCGGGCCTGGCGCGTCATCATCCCCGGCCAGCTGCGG
Source organism: Alphaproteobacteria bacterium (assembly GCA_018668475.1). GTDB lineage: Bacteria > Pseudomonadota > Alphaproteobacteria > UBA828 > UBA828 > JABJCZ01. Next base: position 3,209 of record JABJCZ010000072.1, read on the forward strand.
CGCATCGGAGATGATCGGACCTAGCGGTGTTTCACGCACCGTAACATCCGAATCAAACCACCAGCGCACGGCGATCGGTTCTACGGTCTCCTGAATATCCCCTGCCGGCAGATCGGACACATCGAACATGTCACTGGAGGCCGCGCGCATGTTGGTACCGCCCCAGGCGATATCCTTGTTGCGCCCAACCGCGACAAACGGCAACCCCGGCACCATCAGCCCCACCATTTGATAGGAGGGTGACTGGATACCGGCCAGTAGCCAGAGATTGGGCAGCATGAACCCGAGATGCGGGTCATTGGCCATCAACGCATTGCCGGATTCACTCCGCGCAGGCGACACCACAAAGGAATTGGAGCCTGATTTGTTGAAGCCGCCGAGAAGCTCCGTCAGCGCGTCCAGCCCGGCATCTGTCCCGGCGTCGTTCTGAGCGAAACTCGCCGTGGAGTCCGCGCCATCGCGCAGCAGTTCAGCCCAAAGAGCTGGCCAAGCTGGTGTATCGCGGTGCTTCCACAAGCGAAACCACAGGAGCCAATTGACGTCGGTTGCCGCCAACCGACCAACGGAAATCAAATTTTGCACTGTCCAGGGCTCAACCCCCACACCCAGCAAACGCGCGTCGTAAGGCAGCTCATCTATCGAGGCCTGATAGTGGTTGATCCCATCGGCAAAACGCTGCAACCAGTCGCGCGTTTCATCTGGCAGCGCCGCCTCAATGGCCGGTGCTGCACGATGGAAGCCAAGAATCCGCAGGGCGCGATCAATATCAATGGCAAACGGCCCGACCCCTTCTGATAGCCGGCCATAGGCGATACGCCGCATGATTTCCATTTGCCCGAGCCGCAAGTGCGCATGAACCAGGCCAAGTGCAAACGCCGCATCGGCGTCAGTTTCGGCGACGATGAACGGCACCTGCCGCTCGTGCCAGTGGATCACCACGTCGCGGTCAAGCGGTAGGTCACGGGTCGGCATGGCTGCGAGGCGCTCCGCCGGTGTTACTGGCCCCGGCAGCGGCTCCAGCAACGCGCAACTGCCGACGCCTGCGATGAGGGCTGCGCCCATCAATGGACGCAGCAGACGCGCCAGATTATGTCGTGTCAAAAACTTCACTCCCCTACCCTGCGCGCGCTAACGCTTCAAGGTACAGGAAGTGGGGATGGCGGCGGAAGATGTAAAGGGCAAGCGGGCTGATGATTCCCCGAACTTCCAGCGAATTAACTAGATATCTTCGCAGTCGGTCGCGCTGCTCCGCGCGAGGTCGTAGCAGAGCGAGCTGAGTTCAGGCGCCGGAGCATTGTCCTGACTTTGCCCCGTCGCTTCCGCCAGCCGCTCGGCTAGCTGGGCGAGGTCTCGCGCGCGATCAACTGCGTTCGGGTTGGCTCGGGCAGCGGCCCGCAACCGTGTCTCACAACGATCAAAAGCCTCACCGCCCAGGCGCAGCCCCTTGGCCTCACACAAGACGCGGGCAAACACGCGGACGGCATCGACACCATCGCGGTTGGCATCGGTCACCAGCCGGCGCAACTCATTCACTTTGAGTGTCGGCAACACAAACGCCGTTTCTGGTCCGCGCGGTGCCGTGCAGGCAACAAGTGAGGCACCCACGGCAACGGCCATCGCACCCCGTAGGCACGTCCGCAACTGTGCTGGTATCAGTTTGGCCGACCGCGACCTGCCCACGACATCAGGCTCGCGCCAAATACGATGGCGACGATGCACAGAGCCACTGCCAAATGGGTTTTCCATCCGATTAGGACCCATTCACCACCCTCGTAAGTCTCCCAGATGACATCGTGATAGAAAGTATAAACTAGGCCGATAAGCCCGCAGGCTACGCCCAGACGACCCATCAAACTCATCATGACGGTCCCCTCTTGTAACCATTGAAGTCGTTAACTGGATTTAACCATACCACACGAGCCCGCAGATTGATTTGAGCAGAATCAATACCGACCGGTGAAAGACTGTCAACGACGGGGCGTTGCCTGCACTAGGCCGATGCGCGGCGAATCAAAAACGTAAAAACGTCACCATCCTGACTTTGCGTTACCAGCTCGTGACCGGTCTGCCCACAAAACACGCCTATATCCATTATCGAGGCCGGGTCGGTTGCCAATACCTCTAGCGTTCCGCC
>JABJCZ010000073.1 GCA_018668475.1 Alphaproteobacteria bacterium
ATGGGTCGCAACTCTGGCGCGGCTATATACGCCGTCGCGCTACGCCCTTCATTCGGTGCAGATGGGCTCGGCCTATCTGGTGCAGTTGGTGCCGGCGAGCACGATTGAAAACTGCGCCATGTTGCAGTCCGCTGATCAGTTGCGCTGGGTCTCTCGCGTCGCCTACCGGACCAAAGAGCTACAGCTTGCCTACCCCGACGCCGGTTTCGGCACTGGGGAGCGGGCGTGCTGGGAAACTGAACCTGCGTGGCAGGGGTTTCGTGAGCTACTGGAAAAAACGCTCATCGCCTATGACTGGGCCGAACATTTTGTGGCGCTCAATCTGGTCGCCAAACCTGCCGTGGACGAAGCGATCGTCAACCAACTGGGCGATGTAGCCGCACGCGAAAACGACGATGTATTGCTCGCCTTGATGAGTGATGCTCAAGCGATCGACAATGAGCGTTCCCGGAACTGGTCCAGGGCGCTCGTCGAGTTTGCCATCGGAGAAGATGGGAACCGGGAGGTGCTGGAAGGCTGGCTGGCCAAGTGGGTGCCGCTTGGGGATCAGGCCATCGATGCATATTGCGCTGCGTTGCCGGCTGGCGCGCAGGCCGCCGAAGCGGCCAAAGCGGCGGCTAAAGCGTGGCGGGTTGACCTCGGTTTTAGTATCTAAACAGGCCGTCGCGCGGCCGAAACTGGTACCAAATCTGGGACGATCATGGCTCGAATACACATTCAGGATGCGGAGTCTGACTTCGATTGCGCGGCGGACGATACGGTCCTGCGGGCCGCACTGCGGGCGGGCATCGGCTTTCCTTACGAATGCAACGTGGGCTCATGCGGCAGTTGCCGATTCCAGGTAATCGAAGGTGAGGTGGAGGACCTCTGGCCTGAGGCGCCTAGCCTCTCGCCCCGTGACCTGAAGAAGAACCGCCACCTCGCCTGCCAGAGCAGGGCTGTGGCTGACTGCGTCATCAAGATGCGCCCGGACCCGTCTGCCGTGCTGCCGCACTTGCCGACACGTTTCGCTGTCACTCTTGAGGGGCTTCGCCCGCTGACTCATGATCTGGTGGAGGTCAGCCTGCGTGGCACTGAGCCGGTACAATTTGTCCCGGGCCAATATGCGCTTCTAGCCCTCCCCGGAGTGACCGGGTTGCGCGCGTTCTCCATGTCCAATATTGCCAACGATGATGGATTGTGGACGTTCATCATCAAGCGCCTGCCGGGTGGTGCTGGCTCGGCCTGGTTGTTCGAGCAGGCGAAGGTGGGGTCTCAGCTTCACATCGATGGCCCTTACGGCCACGCGGGTTACCGGGCGGCGATTGATCGGCCGGTGGTGTGTATCGCCGGTGGCGGTGGGATTGGACCCATGCTGTCGATCGTTCGCGGGCGGGCCGCCGCTGCAACGGGCAATGATGCGGTGTCGCTTTATTATGGCGGGCGTGCGGAACGCGACATGATTGAGCCGGCAATCATTGCCGAACTCGGTGGCCAGGACGGCGGCTGCCGGTACGAGGCGGTTGCCTCAGAGCCGACATCGGGGAGCTGGATAGGTGCAACCGGTTTTGTGCATGAGCACGCGTTGGCGCAACTTGCCGCCAGTGGCGCACTGGCGGATCGCGAATACTATATGGCTGGCCCGCCGCCGATGATCGACGCGGCGCTGCGCGCTCTTGTGATCGACGGCGGCGTGCCTGTCGGCCAGGTTCATTACGACCGGTTTTACTAGACTAACCCAATCCGCGAGGCTGCACTCTGCGGAACCTGTTAGGAGACAAGACATGGCCCGAAAAACGGCGCTTGTAATCGGTGGCCTTGGCGTCATTGGGCGCAATCTGATCAATCATCTGTCCACGCAAGATGATTGGGATATCATCGCGGTATCGCGCCGGGCGCCAGATGAGGAAATGGCGAAAAAGGCCGAATTCATCTCGTGCGATTTACTGGATATCAAGCAGGCCGAACAAAAACTGGCGGGCCTTGCCGATGTAACGCATATGTTCTGTTGTGCCCTCGACGGTGGCATTGATGCGACCAATACCGAGCAGAACCGCCTGCTCGTTGCCAATCCGGTCACCGTCATTTCCAGTGTTGCCAAAAACCTTGAGCGCGTGGTGCTGCAGGAGGGGAGCAAGGCCTATGGTCGTCAGCTCGGGCCTTTTAAGACGCCGGCCTTTGAGAGCGATTCACGTCATATGCCGCCCAACTTTTACTACGAGCAGGAAGATTTTCTGATCGAGTTCCAGAAAGGTAAGAACTGGACCTGGGCCGTATTGCGACCGGAAGCCGTCTGCGGCTTTGCGGTTGGCAATCCAATGAACCTGATCATGTGTTTTGGCGTCTATGCCGCCATCTCGAAAGAGCTTGGCATGCCGCTCAAATACCCCGGCCATCTTGGTGGCTTTGACGCGATCAATCAGGTGACGGATTCCGGCCTGCTGGCGCGAATGACGGTCTGGTCCGCGACCTCACCCAATGCTGGCAACGAAATATTCAACATCACAAACGGTGACGGCTTTCGCTATGTAAACGTCTGGCCTGACTGGGCGAAACAGTTCGGCATGGAAGTTGCCATGCCGCAGCGGATCATCTCGTCGGATGTGATGACGGACAAGGCCCCGGTGTGGGAGCGGATCGTTGAGAAACATGGGCTTGTGCCATTGCCATTCGAGCAGACGGCGGGGTGGCCCTATTTTGATTTCAACATGGATACTAGCTGGGACGTGCTGATGTCGGATGCCAAACGGATCGATCGCGGATTTACCGAAATGGTCGATACCGAAGCTATGTTCCTGCGGCTGTTCGCAGAGTTCCGGGAGCGCAAGGTACTGCCCTAAACTAGCAACAGGTTCAGGTGTTCCAAATATTAAGGGGCGGCCACTGGCCGCCCCTTTTTTGTGTGGCCCTCTGGTTCAATACCTAGAACAGGCCGGTAATGTTGTTGTTCTCATCGACTGTGATCGAATTGGCCGCCGGTTTTCTGGGCAGGCCCGGCATGGTCATGATCTCGCCGCAGACAACGACGATGAACTCGGCGCCGGCGGACAACCGCACTTCGCGCACTGGCACGACGTGGTTGCTCGGCGCCCCTTTTAGTGTGGGGTCCGTGGAAAAACTGTACTGCGTCTTGGCAATGCATACTGGGAAGTGACCGAAGCCCTGTGCCTCAAGATCGCGCAACTGATTGCGTACCTTCGCTTCGGCGGTGATGTCATCAGCGCCATATATCTCGGTTGCCACTGTCTTGATCTTGTCCCAGAGCGGCATGTCGTCGGGATAGAGAACTTTGAAGTCCGCCACACCTGAATCAGCAACTTCAACGACCTTGGTGGCCAGCTCTTCTGTGCCGGCCCCGCCATTGGCCCAGTGGTCGCACTCAACGGCAGCGACGCCCAGGGCTGCGCATCCGTCAATGACGGCCGAGCGTTCGGCTTCGGTGTCGGCGGAAAAGCGGTTGATGGCAACGACCACCGGCACACCGAACTTGCCGATATTCTCGATATGGCGTTTCAGGTTGGTCATGCCGGACTCGACCGCAGCAACATTCTCTTGTCCGAGGTCTTCCTTCTTCACGCCGCCATGCATTTTTAACGCGCGGATTGTGGCGACAACCACAGCGCAGTCCGGACGTAAGCCCGCCTTTCGGCATTTGATGTCGAAGAATTTTTCAGCACCCAGATCGGCTCCAAACCCAGCTTCGGTCACCACGTAGTCGGCGAGCTTGAGGGCCGTTTTGGTTGCCAGAACCGAATTACACCCATGAGCGATATTGGCAAACGGGCCACCGTGAACAAATGCCGGGTTGTTTTCCAGCGTCTGCACGAGGTTTGGCTGCAAGGCGTCTTTTAGCAGGGTGGTCATAGCACCGGCAGCCTCAACGGCATTGGCGCGCACGGGTTGGCGGTCACGGGTGTAGCCGACCACCACATTGGCGAGGCGGTTCTTGAGGTCGTCAATGCTCTGGGCGAGGCAGAAAATGGCCATGACCTCAGAGGCCACAGTGATATCGAAACCGTCTTCACGCGGGAAGCCGTTGGCAACGCCACCAAGCGACGAGACTATCGAGCGGAGGGCGCGGTCGTTCATGTCTACCACACGGCGCCAGCTTACCCTGCGCGGGTCGATGGCGGCGTTATTGCCCCAGTAAATGTGATTGTCGACCATTGCCGCCAGCAAGTTGTTGGCCACGCCAATGGCATGAAAATCGCCGGTGAAATGCAGGTTGATGTCTTCCATCGGCACGACCTGGGCATACCCGCCGCCGGCGGCACCACCTTTCATACCAAAGCAGGGCCCGAGACTGGGTTCGCGCAGGCAAATCATGGCCTTTTTGCCGTTGCGGTTGAGGGCGTCACCAAGGCCGACGGTGGTCGTCGTCTTGCCCTCACCTGCCGGGGTCGGGGTAATGGCAGTGACCAGAATAAGTTTGCCGTCGGGCCGGTCCCTGAGGCTCTCGATATAATCCAGCGAAATCTTTGCCTTGTCGTGCCCGTAAGGCAAAAGGTGAGCGGCGTCGATACCGAGCCGGTCGCCGCCCAGTTCAACAATCGGGCGCTTCTCGGCTTTTCGCGCGATATCAATGTCACTCAGTGGATCAACATGCTGCGACGACGGCATGGCAGGGTCTCCCTCATATTTCGCAAAGGCGGGCTCACAGTTGGCGCAATGCACCCCGTGTAATTCCAGTATTTCAGGCTTAGCCGATGCTGTCGAAAATAGCCACGAATTTTAATGGCAGGAAAAAATAGTTCCGATGAGTTCACAGCAAGGCTAAAAACAACTGCTGGCAATAATAGTTCGGGAGACTGTCGTCCGTCGGTATTTCAGAGGTTGTCCGTCACGATCTGTTCGTCCAATATGAGCCCGAACGGCCATTTTGGTTAGGTCAATATGATTTATTGGTTAGACCAAGTGGCGGATTAAGGTTCGCTGAGGGGTGAAGTCTAGTTGTGGTAACACATGAAACAAATGTAGAAGACGGATTGGTCAACCAATCAGGGCCCGGTGCGGGCCCGAAGGGCGTCGGCTCGGTTGCCGACCGTATCGCCGGTGACCTGGACGGCCGCATTCTGAGCGGCGAATTTGCCATCGGCCACAAACTGCCACCCGAGCGCGCTTTGACCGATCTCTATGGGGCCTCCCGCGGGACAGTGCGCGAAGCGATCCGGTCGCTTGAAGTGCGGGGCATGGTCACGCGGCGGGTCGGCAGTGGCACGTTCGTCACTTATCAAATGGCTGACGCGCCCGATGATGTGGCAGAGACCACCTCGCCGCTGGATCTGGTTGATGTGCGGTCAACGGTCGAGCCACAAGTCGTCCGGCTGGCGGTGCGCAACGCCACCGTTCGTGACATTGCTGCATTGGATGAGGCGCTCGACGAAATGGCAGCGTCAACGGACAAGCCTCTGCATTTTTCGGAGTGGGACGAGGCATTTCACTTGCGGCTTGCTGAAGCTGCCCGAAATCCATTGTTCGTCGCGATCTGCCAACAGGTCAATTATGTGCGGGGCCACGCCAATTGGTCGTCCATCAAGGGCAAAGCTCTGACACCGGCCAGAATTGAGAGCTACAATCTCGAGCACCGGGCGTTGCGTGATGCTATTGCCAGCCGCGACGCGGCCCGGGCGGTTGAGACCATCGACCATCACCTGGAACACGCCCGCCTCGATCTGATGGCAAGTACAGATCAGTCGAATGCACTATAGCGGGCTCGCTGGGACCTGATTGTGCGGCTGATCCCGGAGCGCTGAAAGCACCTTTGGCATTGACATCAGCTGGAGCCCGCTTTGCTGCGGCGACGCTGTGGATAACTCTGTTGATAGTTTTTAGCTGTTGGCAGAATTGGGCTTAGGTGAAGTAGAAACCAAAACTGTTGCCAACAGCCGAATATTACCAAAAATGTATTTAACACACTGAAATACGGCGGAAAAAATTCTATTTTCCTCAGCCACACGAATTTTATTTCGGCCGTTTTACATATTTGCTTCAGTAATAACCGCAGAAAACAGGCTGTAGACAACCTGGCTGTAGTCAACCTGACTTCAGGCGTCTGGCTGGCGATATTCCACTTCTATTCCAACGCTTTCCGCGTCGTCATATACGTCCAGTTTTTCTACGCGAATACGCACCAGCAATACCCTGGGGTCCTCAAGGCATAACGCGCCGATGCGCTCGGCCAGCGTTTCGACGAGACTGATGTGGCCGTTCGTCGCCAGGGCACTAATTCCGCTCACGATGTTCTCGTAACTGACAACGTTGCGAATATCGTCGTCGAGCGGCGCAGTGTCGTTGTTGGCTTCGAGGTCAACATTGATGCGCACGCGCTGGGTCTGGTCGCGCTCATGGGTATAAACGCCGATCGACCAGGGCAGAACGAGGTTCCGCACGAAAACACGCCGCATGCTTGCCGCCGCAGGCGCTGGACCTATTGCGGATGCTGACATCGCGGGTTTGGGAGAACTGCTCATTCTTCGGGCTCCGTGATTTCCGGCGTTGTCCAGCCCATGTGCTGGCCTCCGTCGAGTGCCAGCATTTGCCCGGTCATTGCGGGCGCGGCAAGGATAAAACGCACGGCGTCGGCGACCTCGGCGGCGCTGGCGCCATGGCCAAGCGGCGTTCGCCGGCATTGTGCTTCAAATTCTTCGCGGGTTTGTCGCACACTCGGCAGCACCGGGCCCGGGCCAATGGCATTTACCCGGATGCGCGGCGCCAGTGCCAGTGCAAGGGTCTGGGTCAGTGTCCACAGTCCCGCTTTGCTGAGGGTGTAACTGACGAAGTGAGGTGTCAGGTTCCACACCCGCTGATCGATGACGTTGATGATTGCGCCTGCGTTCCCTTCGGGTAGCGCGGCGGCAAAGGCCTGCGACAATACGAACGGGGCCCGCAGGTTGACCTCCATATGAAAATCCCACGAGCTGCGGGTCACGCCGGCGACGTCGTCATATTCAAATGTTGATGCGTTGTTGATCAGGCAGCCGATTGGCCCCAGTGCTTCGGTCGCGCGCGAGAGCAATTCACCCGTCTGCGCCTCGTCCGACAAATCCGCCTGCAATGCCACGGCCTGCCCACCGGCATCATTGACCGCCGCCACAAGGTGCTCGGCCTCGTCGCCGGAATTTTGGTGATGCACGGCGATAGCCCACCCTTCGGCGGCCATCGCTTTGGCAATGGTGCGCCCGATACGCACGGCGGAGCCGGTGATCAGCACAGCCTGCGGTGTGGGGGGGTGTCCGCCGCTCATCGTCAATGGCGCCCTGTCAATTGGCCCGTCTGGCGGGTGACGTTTCAACTAGGTCAATGTAGCGGAAAACCATATCGGACAGGGTTACAAAGCCAACCGCTTTGTTGTGATCGACGACAATGCTGCGGGACAAGTCGAACCTGGCCAGTAGCCGCACCGCATACTTAATCTCCATGCCAGCGTCGAGGGTCAGCACCGGCTTGGACATAATCTCATAGACGTTGGTACGGTCCAGCGAGCGGTTTTTTGCAATTACCTTGTTGGCGATATCCCAGACCACGACGATGCCATATTCATCTCCATCACGGCGGCGCTCGACAACGAGCGAGCGCACCTGGGCTTCGCGCATTTTTTCCAGCGCTTCCCGCGCCGTGGATAGTCCATTGATCGGTACAGGCAGTGACGTCATGACGTCGCGTACCTGAATACGTTTCTTGCCACTCATATCTGGTCCTCGATCTCTTTTTCGATCTCTTTTATCTGGTGGGCGAGTCCCACCGCATCCTCAATATCAATCTGCACGGCGATGCCGGTACCTGATTTTTGGTCAAAGGCCCCCACCGTGGCAATTTCTTCCAGCACAACCCGGCTGAGGTGTTCCTCGACGACGAACAGCAGAATGTCCCGCTGCCCCGTCAGGCTCAAGCCCAGAAATGTTTTTTCCGGCCTGAGGCCTTCGCCCCGGGCGCTGTTGATAATGGTCGCGCCGGTGGCCCCAGCGCGCCGCGCTGCGTCCAGAACAGCATCGGTTTCGCTATCGTCCACCAGCGCCATAATCAGTTTGAACCGCATGTCATAAGCCCTCCTTGGTGTTTGAAACGCCCTGCCCGGGGGATGCCGGCGCCCGTCGCGCCCGGCCTGCCCGGGCCTGCGAGATTTGCGCGTAGGCCAGAACTGCAATGATCGGAAATACGCTCGCGAGCGCGATCAGGCCGAACCCATCGATCAACGTACTGCGCCCCGGTACATTGGCGGCGAGGCCAAGGCCAAGCGCCGCGACCAGCGGCACTGTAACGGTGGATGTGGTAACGCCGCCGGAATCGTAGGCCAGGGGGATGATCGTGCGTGAAGCGAACAATGTTTGCACAATGACGATCATGTAGCCGGCCATGATCAGCCAGTGAAGCGGGATTCCCGTGACGATACGGATGGTGCCGAGGGCGACGCCGGCAGAGACGCCAAGTGCCACGGCGATGCGTAGGCCCCACACACTGATAGTCCCGCCTGACACGCTGGCCGCCTTGTCAGCTACGGCCATTAGGGCGGGCTCGGCAATGGTCGTGCTGAACCCGATCGCGGCGGCAAATACATAGACCCAGATATAATCGGTCCAGATGGCAACTGCGCCCGGCGCGAGTTTGAGAAACGCCGGGTCGGTGAGCTGCGCCGCCATGGTCTTGCCCAGTGGAAACAATGCCTGCTCCAGCCCGACCAGAAACAGGCCCAGGCCGAGCACCACGTAGATGCCGCCAACGGATAGTCGGCGCAGGCTCGTGGCCGGCCGTTTGCGCAGAACAACAACCTGGAAGAACAGCACCAGAATAGCGAGTGGTGCGATGTCCCGCAGCGTGCCGAGCTCGGTCAGGCCGATATGTTCCAGCAGCTCCACGTCAGATCACCATGCCATAGATCAGCACGAAGATAATCGGAGTGAGCGAGGCGAAGGCGATCAGGCCAAAGCCGTC
>JABJCZ010000435.1 GCA_018668475.1 Alphaproteobacteria bacterium
GATAGTGGTATATGGAAACCTAAAGAATACACAGGTAGTTATCCCGGACAAAGTGCATACTTAGATTTTAAAGATGGTGCAAATTTGGGAGCAAATGCTAAAGGTGATGATGCTAACTGGACAGAAGTAAATTTAGCAGCAGCCGACCAAGCTACGGACACGCCTACTAATAATTTTTGTACATTTAATGCCAATAATATGTACGGCAATACAGCAAGTTTAGCAGAAGGAGCAACTTTTACAGCTTCTACAGCAAATGGTGCTTTTACAACTTATGGAACTATGGCTCCATCTGCTGGTAAATGGTGGTGGGAAGGAAAAATACAAGTATTTACAAGTGGCTCTAATGTCTATGCTTGTATTGGTGCTACAACTAATCTTGCTGGACTACCTTCTGTTTCTGCTCAGTTAAGTGGTGGTCATGTTATTAAACTAGCCACAAATCAAAAATGGGTTTTAAATAGCACTGGTTATACATATGGAACTGCCTATGCAGATGCCGATATTATTAATGTAGGCTTAGATTTAGATAACAGAAAATTCTATACATATAAAAATGGAACAATAGATGATGCAAATGGTATTGATATATCAAGCACTACTTTTGACGGTTTTGGCAGTCAATGGATGCCACTAGTTATAACTTATGGTTCAGGTGGAGCATCAAGTTATGAAATTAACTTTGGTGGTTATCGTACTTACAGCATTAGTAGTGCAGCAAGTGATGCAGACGGATATGGTACATTTGAATATGCACCACCAAGCGGGTACTACGCATTGTGTACCAAGAATTTAGAGGAGTACGGATAATGGCTTATTCAACAATAAAAGATCCAAGTGCACATTTTCAGACTGCTTTATACGCTGGTAATAATACAACTGACCACAATATAACCAATGATGGCAATAGTGATTTACAACCAGATTTAGTTTGGATTAAACAAAGAACCTCCGATAATCCTCATGTGTTACAAGATACAAGCAGAGGTTTTAATGGAAGTGGTTTAGCTTTCAACTTACAAACTAACTCAACTGCTGTTGAAGGAACTAATGGAGCTTTTGAATCTTTTAACACTAATGGTTTTGGTGTTGGTGGAACTAATGTAGCTTCAGGAGCATACAATTTAAGTGGCTCTAATTATGTAGCTTGGCAATGGAAAGCCAATGGTGGTACGACAGCCAGTAATACAGATGGAGATTTAACTTCTACTGTTCAATTTAATTCAACAGCAGGTTTTTCTATTGTTACTTATACAGGAATTGACCCTATTGAGCCTTTGCAGGTTGGACATGGAATGGGCGAAGCTCCTGATGTAATTATTATTAAAAATAGGTCAAGTGCTAGGTTATGGGCTGTATATCATAAAGAATTAACATCTCCTGCTGCAAATAGATATTTACAATTAAACACTAGCACATACGGAGAACTAGCAAATAGCACCTTGTGGGGAAATGTAGCTCCAAGCAGCACAATTATTACAACAGGAGAAAATGCTGCTGTTAATCAACCTAACGAAAATCTTGTAGCTTATTGTTGGAAAGAACGACAAGGATTTAGTAAGTTTGGAAAGTATATTGGTGGGGGTAGTGGTGTTCGACCATTTATCTATACAGGATTTAAACCTGCTTGGGTTATGATTAGAAATATAAGTGGTGCATCAAACTGGGAAATGTTTGACATTAAGAGAAACCCATCAAATGTTGCTAATTTAAAATTAGGTGCTAATTTAGCTGTTGCAGAAAATGGTTCTGATTTAGGAACTACATCTCAAAACAATATAGACATTCTTTCTAACGGATTTAAAATGCGAACAAGCAATACTGATACAAATGCTAGCGGTAATACATACATCTACATGGCATTTGCAGAACATCCATTCGTAACATCAACAGGAATCCCAACAACAGCGAGGTAACTTATGTGGGCTTTAGTAGAAAATAATGAAATTAGCAAGGTCTTAACAAGACCAAAAGCATTAACGATTGGGGATGTAAATTATCCGCAAAATATCTTTATGCTTTGGTCAAGTGAGGAACTTGAAGCAATAGGCATTTATGAAGTGGTTGTAGATAACGACAACTTTAAAAATCCATCTTATTACATCAACACCAATCAATCTTTTGATTTTGCTAACGATGTTGTAACTGCATCTTATGGTACAGCTACAGCAAAAGAGTTAGACGATACAACAAATCCTGA
>JABJCZ010000074.1 GCA_018668475.1 Alphaproteobacteria bacterium
CCCCGCCGATGACCCCGCCGCAGTGCGCAGTGTTCAGGATGCGGCCGCGGCCGTTGCAACAATTGCGCGGCAGTCTGTGCCATTTGTCTCGCGTGGGGATGACAGTGGTACCCACAAGGCTGAACGGCGGCTATGGGCTTCGGCGGCGCTTGAGCCATGGGAGACGGCGTCCGGCGCCTGGTACATAGAAGCTGGCGCCGGTATGGGACAGACCCTCAATGTGGCGGTTGGCATGGGCGCCTATGCATTGGTGGATCGCGGTACCTGGCTTTCTTTTCGCAACAAGGGTGATCTCGAGGTTTTGGTCGAAGGCGATGCCCGGCTTTTCAACCCCTACGGCGTTGTTCTGATCAACGCGGCACGCCACGCGCATGTGAAGGCCGATGCCGCGCGGCGGTTCGCAGACTGGATAACCAGTAGTGCTGGTCAGGCGATGATCGGCTTGTTTCGGGTTGCCGGTGAGCTGCTCTTCATACCGAATGCCAGCGTTGAGCAATAGGCATTGGACAGCGCGTTGAATCCGACGCGTCGCGGCGTCTATTCAGCTGCTGCGAGGGGGTGGCAACGCTCCGCCGGAAAGTGAACTCTGGCAGTGGTTCCCTGGCCGAGTTGGCTCCTAAGCTCCACCCGCCCGTTGTGCAACCTGGCCAGTGTTGCGGCAAGTGTGAGCCCGAGGCCGGTTCCTTCGTAACGCCGTGACAGCGAGCCATCGACCTGCGTAAAGGGTTCAAGTGCCCGCGGCAGATTGTCCTCGTCTATTCCAATGCCATTGTCGGTCACCTCGATATCGAGACCGCCGCCGGGTGCCGCCGCGGCAACAACGCTGACCTCGCCGCCGTCAGGCGTGAATTTGCTGGCATTGGACAGCAAGTTGGTAACGATCCGTCTGATGGCCAGCACATCGCCGTCGAGCGTCGGGAGGCCGGGTCGAATTTCGGTTCTGACATGTTGCTGTTTGGCGTCAAAATCGCTTTGCATCTTCTGCACGGAGGTATTCAGTAGGTCGTCGAGGTCGATTGTCGAGACGTCTATTTCGTAACGTCCGGCCTCAATGCGCGATAGTTCCAGAATGTCCTCAATGATGGCCAGCAGCCGTCCACCACTGTCGCCGATATCGTTTGCATAGTCTTGATAGCGTTTATCACCCACCGGCCCCAGGCCCTCAGTGGCAATAATGCCGGAAAATCCGATGATCGCGTTTAGTGGCGTGAGCAATTCGTGGCTCATGGTTGTCAGAAATTCGCTTTTGGTCCGATTGGCAGCGTCTGATTCCGACTTTGCGGCGACCAGCGCCTCCTCAGCGGCCTTGCGCACTGTTATGTCGAGCAGGCTGGCGAAATACAGTGATGGTTCGCCAGCATTGTCGAGCAACCGGTTCGCACCGCAAAGCACGGGTCGTTGGTGACCGTCCGGCATGACCAGCAGATGTTCCTGATTTGAGGCGCCGTTGGCGGCCGCCTCGCGAACCGTGTACAGCGGGCCGGTGCCATCGGGTGCGAGAAAATGCCAGTCGAATGCCTCGAGCTGTTGCGTCGTCTCTGCGCCAAAGTAGGTCAGTGCTGCACGGTTGGCGTAGACGAGGTCGCCGGCTGCATTGTAGGCCACGATTGAATCCACCGCATTGTCAGCCATCGCGACAACGCGCGTCAGCTCTTCGCGGTGGTGCCCAGAGATTAATCTGACGAGATCGTTGAAGTTGGTGATGACCTCACCGAGTTCGTCGCGCCGGGTTGTGGGCACGATATGCTGTTCCGGAGTTGTCGGGTTGGCGCCGACGGCGCTCATGCGCTCGCGCAGCTGCAACAAGGGCATCAGAACAGTGCGCCACAAAACCAGAAGAGCGGCGGTTGTCGAAACAACCGATATGAGCAGGACGAGGCCCGCGATACGAATGACAAACCCCCAAAGTTCTGCTGCGACCCACGATGAATCAGCCCGCGCTACAATGTCATAGGGCAGGCCGCTTTCGCTGCGCGGCCACAGCAGTTCAAACCGGTCACCATTGCCAAGTCTCCTCGCCCGGCGATTGTCATTCCGGGCTTCATCAAGACTCAATGAGGGGGCATCCCCAAAGACTGCGATCAATCCTCCTTCGGCATCGTAAATATGCCCGCCCAGCAGCGCGGAATAATTGGACATGGCAGCCGACAGCGCGACCACGGCGGCGCGGGGGCTTTCTACATGGGGGTTTACGCGCGCGGCCATCGCTGCGGTGGCCGCGTCCTCAATTCTGAGAAGCAGGTCGCTCTCGTAATTGCGCAGTGACGGGAACAGGATGACCGCTTCCACGACCAAAATACTGAAAAGGACCGTCAGACTGACTCGCCAGCACAGACGACACCGGAGGAATCTTCAGACAAAATTGCTCCGCAAAATGCCTGCCTCGGCGCCTGCTGGTCGTGTGGCAACTGATGCTCTATCGCTCACTGTCGATACTTCCTGCGCGGGCCCTACTATTGCGAGCCTCTATTCCATCGCAATGATATTGCGAAGCTCTTAATATGGCCTGATTGCCTATCGGCTTTTCAGCGTTCAGTTCCGTGCCGCGCGTTACGTAGCTCATAAAATAGTATGTAATCGTGTGGGTTGTGGCGCATCACTATTGGTTGCGCCGACGCGATCAATTTTTTTTTGGCTGATACAGGATAGAGGTGACATGAAGCAGCGAGCCGAGCGGAGGATCACAGGACTCATCGGATTGGGAATGCTCGGTGTGGCTGCGCTGTCTTTTGGCGGAATCAATGTCGCAGCTGCTGGCGAATTTGAAGAAAGCGCCCGACAATTGGCATCTGATGCTCAGGTTGCGCCTGGGATAAAGGACGCGTTCGCGCGGCCCCTGGTGCAGCCCGGCGATGCCGCGATAGATCACAGATTTTTCCTTGGCAAGGCGATCTTCGAACACGCCTGGCGGCCAGCCAAGCCGCATGCTGGGGGTGGCGAGGCCATTGTCAGTGCTGAGGCCGATGGCGATGGGCTCGGCCCGACCTATAACGCAAAAAGCTGTGCCGCTTGTCACCCACGCGCCGGCAGTGGCGCGCCGCCGCGCCGCCAGGGTGAATCCACCAGTGCTCTAATCATGCGCGTTTCAGTATTGGGTACCGGAGGTCAACGTTTGGCGCATCCGGACTACGGGGAGCAGATCAACACTCGCGCCGTCCCCGGTGTTGCGCCTGAGGCGAAAATATTTGCGTCCTGGGAAGCGGTCAATGGCGTTTATGGAGATGGTACTGCATGGCAATTGCGCCGGCCCGCATTTCTGTTTATGGACCTCGCGCATAGCCCGATGGACACTTCCGTTCTGCGCTCGCCGCGGGTGCCGCCGGCGCTTGCCGGGCTGGGTCTGCTAGCACTGGTCGCTGAGGCAGATATTCTGGCCCGGGCCGATGCCGATGATGCTAACGGGGACGGCATTTCCGGCCGTGTTAATCTGGTGCAGGACGTTGAGAGCGGGCGCTCTGCAATCGGCCGGTTCGGTTGGAAGGCGGGCCAGCCGACGATCCGCCAGCAGGTCGCCAATGCGTTGCTGCAGGATATGGGAGTAACGACATCGCTCTACCCAGAGAACAATTGCCCGACGCCGCAATTTGCCTGTCAGGCGCAGCCAAATGGCGGTGCGCCCGAGCTTGATGACAACGGCCTGGATGCACTGGCTTTTTATTCTGCCATGTTACGCCCGCCGGGGCGCCGGGCCGGGCCTGATGTCGTCGGCCAAAAAATTATCCGTCGGGGCGAAGTGCTGTTTCATGCCGCCGGTTGTGTAGCGTGTCATGCGCCGCAGCTGAGTGTCGGCACCCTGGGCCCGCATGACACGATTGCC
>JABJCZ010000075.1 GCA_018668475.1 Alphaproteobacteria bacterium
CTCGATCTCAATCCCTCCATTCTTACGGAGGATGGCGAGTTCGTCTATTTCGGCCCCTACATGCAGTACATGTCAGGCGTGACCGACACCCAGGTGAAGTGGATTCTGGAGAACCGCTCCGACAATCCGGAAATTCGTCCGGGCGATATGTTCCTCGCGAACGATCCCTGGGTTGGCGCTGCTCATCAGATGGACGTCATGCTCATCTGCCCGGTGTTCCACAATGACGAACTCTTCTGCTGGATCACGAATTGCCTTCATCAGTATGACATTGGCGGTATCACGCCGGGCAGCTTCTGCCCCGCTGCCGAGAGCGTATTCGACGAGGGAATTATGATTCCGCCGGTTCGCATCGTTGAAAACAACGAAGTGCGCCGCGACATTGAAGCACTCTATCTGCGTTCCTCACGCAAGCCCGAGATGGTTGCGCTCGATTTTCGCGCACAGCTCGCCGGCAATATGACGGCCAAGGCCCGCATGGAAGGCCTGATCGAGCGCTATGGCGCGAAGACGGTCAAGAGCGTCATGAAGCGGGTGATCGACAACTCTGAGGCCTCCTTCCTCGCCAAACTGAAGGACATTCCTGATGGCGTCTGGCGTGACCGTACCTACGTGGAGGCCTGCCGCCCTGGCGACCGGCGTACCCATCGCGTTCAAATTGCGCTTACCAAGAAGGGCAACAAGCTGACCTTCGACAACGAGGGCACGGCCCCGCAGGACGGCGCCATGAACGCGACCTATTCCGGCTGGCGCGGATCGCTGATGGTGGCCATTAATCAGTTGATCAGCTGGGATCAGTATTTCGCGGTGGGTGGCGCGCTCCGGCATATTGAGTTCGACCCTGTACCGGGCACGCTCAACTGCGCCAACTTTCCGGCATCGGTATCAACCGCCCCGACCCAGGCGATGGAGATCTCGCTCTATCCGACCTACAACGTCATTTCGAAGATGCTCTATCCCGACCCGACGTTGCGGCAGGACATCATGGGTATCGGCGGTACGTCGCAGTGGCCGACCACCATCTTCCGCGGCAAGGACCAGTGGGATGAGCAATATGGCTACCTGCTGATCGACCCCATCGGCGGTTCCATCGGCGCTTTCGCGACCGGTGACGGCATCAACACCGGCGGTCAGTCCCGCACGCCGATCGGCCAGTTGCCGAATGTCGAGCACAATGAACAGCTCTTCCCGCTGCTCTTCCTGTGGCGCAAGGAGCTGCCGGATTCCGGCGGTGCCGGTCGCTTCCGGGGCGGGCTCTCGGCAGAAAGCTGCTTCATCCCGCATAACACCGATTTCATCACACAGGATACGCTCTCGTCCGGCAATGCGACGCCAACGTCAACGGGCATGATGGGTGGCTTCCCCTCGACGACCAACAAATACACTTTCATTACCCAGAGCGACATTCTGGAAAGCCTGAAAAAATCCCGTATGCCGACGACGGCTGAGGAAGTGGAAGGCAACGAAGTGACGCTCGAATTGCGCCAGGAGAACTTCACTCAGAATCCGGATGATGTTTACGCCGTGCGCTGGTCGGGTGGCGGTGGTTTCGGCGATCCGCTGCGCCGTGACCCGCAGCTCATCGAATACGATCTTGAGCACCTCAACATTACGCCGGAAGCTGCCGTTTCCATTTTTGGTGCGAAGCTCGATGCCGAAGGCCGTCATGTTGATGTCGAGGGCACGGCTGAAAACCGCAAGCGCATGTGCGAGGAACGGCTCTCGCGGCTTGGTGCCAAAGGCAATACGCCAACCAGGCTCGACGCTGATGTTGCCATGAACGCCACGGACAACCTCGATATTCGAGGCACCGGCGACGATGCACATTGGGCCTGCACCCATTGCGCGACGGACTTGGGACCGGCAACCGAGAATTATAAGGAGCATTGCCTCAAGGATGTGCGTGAGGTCAGTGATTCCAATCCGCTGGTGGGTGATCCATCGTTGTTTGTGGATGATCCGGTGGAGTTCCGTATTTTCCTCTGCCCGGGCTGCGGTATGCAGATGGAGAACGAAATTGCCGTTTCCACCGACCCGCTGCTCAAGGATGTCGAGATCGTCATTGCCTGATCAAACAGGCTTACGGTAAGGCGGATGCGCTGCTAGGCTTGGCCCATGTTAAGTCGATTCGCAAAGGTCAGAGGTATGTTCGCCGTGGTCGCCCTTGTGGTGGCGGGCGGCCTGGTGGCGTGCCAGCAGTTGCCGGAGTTGCAGGCAACCAAAGCACCGCCATCGGCTGATGATGGTGAAACGGTCGTCGGCCAGACCTTCCAGCCGATCACTGACGTGCCGATACCATCGGGCGCCCGACTGGATACCGATCGTAGCCTGGTGCTTGGTGGTGGGAATCACTGGACCGGCCGACTGGTAATATCCATCAGCGATTCTGCTGCCGAGGCCTTTTCCCGTTACGCCAGCGAGATGCCGCGCTTTGGCTGGACGCACATCACCAGCGTGCAGGCGGAGGTCAGTATCCTCACATTTTCTCGTGAAGCCCGGGTTGCCACGATTCAGATCGAGGGTAAGACCCTGGGTGGTTCAACCGTGACCATGGTCATCTCGCCTCGCGCGCAGGAAGCAGCAGCGGCGACCTCGGATGGCGCGATTTACGCGGAACCGGTTGAATAAAGCGCCAGCTCAGGCGGCGTTTGGTCGATACGCCGGTACCACGTAGGGCCCTTCTGGCATAACTGCCACGCGGTTATCTCCGCTCGCGGCAACGCTGACGGCGATTGCGTCTTCCACTGAATCGATCATTTCGACGCCGGTCAGGCCTCGGTCATCGCCTTCGAGCCCACCGGTATACAAATGAATTTGGCCCTGGCGCATAGGCTTAAGCTGCATTTCAGTCTGCCACTCATCAATTTCAGCATATTTCTGGCCTTTGATGGCCGCGAGGAAGCCTTCCGGCCCGAGCGCCAGCAAGCGCCGTTGCGCCGCGACATATTCCGGCGAACCCATACCTTCTGAACATTCCGATGCGATGATGATATTGCCGCCGGGCTTGAGGATGTCCATCGGCCCGACCATGCCCTTGACAGTCTGGTAATAGGTTTTGTCGAGCGGGTAGCCGGCAGCACTGGTCACGACGGTAGAAAATTTTTCAGCGACCGGGACCACCGTATAGGCATCGGCGAACTCAATCGCGGCCTGATGGCTCGCGACGATTTCCCCGTAATTGAGGAAGGCTGGTCGGCGGTCCTCGTCGATCACGGTATTGACCGCCAGCGCGCCGCCCAGCATTTTTACAATTTCAATCTGGTCTTCGTGCAGCGGGTTCCCGTCCAGCACGCAGCTGGCGCAGCGTGGATCCTCCATATAGCGCGCGCTATGGAAGGTCGTAATGGTCTCACTGTGCGCGATGCCGGGTGAGATCACCTTGCGCCCACCGGACCAGCCGGCCATGAAGTGCGGCTCCACCAGCCCGGTCGCTATTTTGATGTCGGCGTCGACGAAGCGGCGGTCGAGCTTGACGACGGTATCCCGGCTGGTGCGGCCGATTTCTACATGGGCTGCATCATCGCGCGCGAAATGGTTGTCGGCGCCGATTGTCTCCAGCACCCAGTCATTGCCCACCAGTTCCGCCATCTCGGCGCCCTCGTTGGGGCGGTGCAGGCCGGTGGC
>JABJCZ010000076.1 GCA_018668475.1 Alphaproteobacteria bacterium
CAACGCCAGCCCGGCGCCAGAACGCGGCCACGCTGGCATAGCCGGCGTGTCGTGCTGCCACAATCCGCGCCGCCGCATTCTCAGGCAGGCCCTTGATTTGTCGAAAGCCGAGCCGTAACGCCACGCCTGCGTGGCTTGCCGTATCGGGCTCCAGTGTGCTGTCCCACAGGCTCTCGTTCACATCGACATCGCGCACCCGCACGCCATGCTCGCGGGCATCGCGAACCAGTTGCGCCGGAGCGTAGAACCCCATGGGCTGACTGTTGAGAAGCGCAGCAGCGAACGTCGCCGGCCAATGGCACTTGATCCAGGCCGACACATAGACGAGGAGCGCAAAAGACGCGGCATGACTTTCCGGAAAACCGTATTCGCCAAACCCCTCAATCTGGCTGAAACAGCGCTCGGCAAAGTCGCGTTCATACCCCCGCGCCAACATGCCATCGACCATCTTGTCCCGGAACTCGTGGATCAGACCGGTTTTACGGAAGGTCGCCATGGCGCGGCGCAACCGGTCTGCCTCCTCCGCTGAAAAACCGGCGGCGACCATCGCAATCTTCATGGCCTGCTCTTGAAACAGGGGCACACCAAGCGTTTTACCGAGCACGGCCTCAAGTTCCGGTGATGGGAAGACCACCGGCTCCTCACCGTTTCGACGGCGCAAATAGGGGTGGACCATGTCACCCTGGATCGGCCCGGGCCGCACGATTGCCACCTCGATAACAAGGTCATAAAACTGCCGGGGACGAAGCCGGGGCAGCATGCTCATCTGGGCTCGGCTTTCGACCTGAAACACACCGACCGAGTCCGCCCGGCACAGCATATCGTAGACTGCCGGGTCCTCAGCTGGCACGTCAGCCAGAGTGAGCCGGCGACCGTGATGGACTGCCAGCAGGTCAAGCGCCTTGCGAATGGCAGAGAGCATTCCAAGGCCAAGCACATCTATTTTGAGGATGCCGAGCGCATCGAGATCATCCTTGTCCCACTCGATATTGGTGCGCTCATCCATGGCCGCGTTCATGATCGGTACGACCTCGGCAAGCGGCCCCTGAGTGATGACAAATCCGCCAACATGCTGCGAGAGATGACGCGGGAAGCCGATGAGCTCGCGTGCCAGACGCAGCACAAGCGCAATGCGATGCTCGTCCGGATCGATGCCCGCCTCGCGGAAGCTCTCCTCCCGCAGGCCATCGCGGCTTGAGCCCCAGAGCGTGCCGGCGAGTGCGCCCAGCACATCGCCGGAAAGCCCTAACGCCTTGCCGACTTCGCGAATGGCGCTGCGGGCGCGATAACTGATGACCGTCGCGGTCAAGCCCGCCCGCGCGCGACCATATTTTTCATAGATATACTGGATCACCTCTTCGCGCCGCTCGTGCTCGAAATCGACATCAATATCCGGCGGCTCGTCCCGCGCAGCCGAAACAAACCGCTCAAACAGCAAATCCATGCGTGCCGGGTCTACCGCCGTAATGCCAAGGCAGTAGCAGACGGCTGAATTAGCCGCCGAGCCCCGCCCCTGACACAGGATTTCACGACCACGGGCGAACTCCACAATATCGTGCACGGTAAGAAAATATGGCGCGTAACCGAGGCTGCCAATCAATTCCAACTCGTGGGTGATTTGCGCCTCTACCTTGTCCGCCACGCCATTCGGCCAACGGGTCGCAGCGCCGGCCCAGGCAAGTTGCGCAAGATACTCTTGGGGGCTGAGGCCATCCGGTACCGGGTCCACCGGGTAGTCATAGGCCAGCTCATCAAGGCTAAAGGTGCAGGCCTTGGCGATCTCAATCGTGCGCGCCACGGCCTCGGGCCACGCCTGAAACAGTCGCGCCATTTCAGCAGGCGGCTTCAGGTGATTTTCAATGTTGGCTGCGAGACGGAAACCGGCCTCATCGATGGTGCAATGCTCGCGGATGCAGGTGAGCACATCGGCCAAGGCCCGGCGCTCTGGCGTATGGCAGTGGACGTCATTGGTCGCAACCAGCCGTGCACCGGTGGCTTTCGCTATGGCCGAAAGCCGGGTGATGCGCAGCGCGTCGCCGCCGCACCATGTCTGGCTCGCCGCAAGAAATACGCGGCCCGGCACACTGGCCACAAAATCCCGCAACCCGGTTACAAAGGCCTCACCGGCCTTGCCATCGAGAGAGGCCGGCGGCACCGCAATGAAGACCTGGCCCGGCGCAATGGCCAACACATCGTCTATCACCAGATAACATTGCCCCTTTGGGGCCCGCCGCTTGCCAATGGTCAACAGGCACGACAGGCGACTATAGGCAGCGCGGTCGGTCGGCAGACAAAGGAGCGAGAGACCGACCTGCCCGTCGGGGTCCTCAAGGTTTGCGATCAGATCAAGCCGCGTGCCCGGAATGAACCGAATGCCAGCGTCCTTCGCCGCAACATGGCCACGCACCACACCGGCCAGCGTGTTGCGATCCGTAATCGTAACAGCGGCCTGGCCGAGGGCAGCGGCAGCCTCTACCAGTTCCTGCGGATGGGAGGCTCCGCGTAAAAAACTGAAATTGCTGGTAACCTGAAGCTCCGCATAGGTGACCCCCGCAAGAGTCTCACGCCCCTGTTCAGATATGGTCATGCAAACATGCCATGCAGCCACCAGCCGGGTGCCATGCCTGGCCGGAAGGGCGTGTCACGAAACAGCCAGAACCGCCGCCCACGCTCATCCTCAACCCGATAATAATCGCGCGCAGCATCTTCCCGAGCCGTATCGGCACGACGCCACCACTCGGCAGCAATTCTCTCAGGTCCATCAGCCCGCACGATACGATGGGTCACATGCCGCCAGCGGAACATGACCGGCGGCGCATCCGGTGCCATGGCCACGGCCTCAACGGATTCAGGCCGGGGCAGTAAACGTACCGGACGCCGGAGCCCGCCCGAAGCCGGGCGCTGCCAGGGCGCAGGCGGCACCAATGGCGGCACGGATACCTGGGCCCGCTCAGGCACATGGCTCTCACGCGCATCGAGGCGGGTGACATTCTCCAACCCAAACCGACCCCCCAGACGATCAAGCAACCGCGCCAGCACATCTCCTTTGCTGCTATTCACATCACCTGCCGGCGTTGCCGCAAAAACACCTGCTTCACCGGCGCCAGAGCTCAAACTGATCTGATGGGCCGGCATGAGTTCAACAAGCGGCGCACCGGCGGCGACCACGTCGATGCCGAATTC
>JABJCZ010000077.1 GCA_018668475.1 Alphaproteobacteria bacterium
CCACGCGGGATGCGGTAACTTCAATCGATGGTATTGGTCAGTCGGTAACCGAATTCAATGAAATGTCGACGATGATCGCTGCTGCAGTTGAAGAGCAGGGAGCCGCGACTGGCGAGATTGCACGCAATATCGAGGAAGCCACTTTGGGTGTGGCGGATATCACGGAAGGGATCACCAAGGTATCGCAGGACGCCGATGGCGTTCAGGCTGCGTCTGGTGCAATCCTTAGCGTTACGGGTGACCTGGCGACCCAGGCAACTACCCTACAGCAGAGCCTGGAACGTAAAGCCTCGTAGTTTGATGCGTCTGGGCCGATGCTCAGGCGTAGGTTGGGAAGGAAGCGTTGAGGCCGGAGCTAGGTGCATTTAGCTCCGGCCTTATCTCTTTTGATGCGCGCGTAATTTCGGTCAAATTACGCTAATCCTTGTAGTCCGCACCCAGATGAAACAGGCAGTCACCGCGTTCAGTGCGACCTGGCACGCGCTTGCAAAGTACCAGTCCGCCTGATTCAAAATGCGCCTCCGTGGGTTCGGCCCAGGGGGTCTCCGGCGTGTGAATGAGGCCGGCAACCTGGCCGCTCACGACTTCATCTCCCAGTTCAACCACCGGCTCAAATAGGCCGTCGTCTCCGGCATAGACGAATGATCCCCAGTCGGGGGCGTGGAGCATTCGGGTCTTGACTGCTGGCGCTTCGTAATCGCTGACCGCGCCATGCCATGCGCCGATCTGGCGCAACATGCGACGCACGCCGCCTTCGCAAATTCGCAATATTTCTGGGGTGACCGTACCGGTCCCGCCCATCTCAGTCCCAATATGAATGGCACCGCGGCGCGTGGTCGCCGCCTGGGTCGTTGCACCGCCACCCTGGCCAGCGGGAAAAATGAAGCCGTACGGCGCGCCAAAAGTATGGCCAAGAGACATGATCTCCGCCTGCTTGTTTGCCGGCATGCCGCCGCGGCCAAGGATGACGCTTGGCAGGTACATCAGCGAGCTGCCGCCGGAGTGCAAATCAATCACGTAATCGGCGCGGGCGATCAGTTCACTGTCCACGTAATGGGCGAGCGCCTGGGTGGCGCTCCCGTCCGGGTCGCCCGGGAAAACGCGGTTCATGTTGAGGTCATCGATCGGCGAGGTGCGCAGACCTGCTTTTGCACCGGGAAAATTCGCCATGGGCAGGATGATCAACTGGCCCGTTACGTCTTCCGCCTTCGCGTCGCGGATCAGGCGGGAGAGCGTGACCTGGCCTTCGTATTCGTCGCCATGAATGCCTGAGATCAGCAGCACCGTCGGCCCATCACAATTCTTGACTGAGACGAGCGGCACCGGCAGCCAGCCATAGGCCGAGCGATGCACTGAATGCGGCAGGCGCAAGTAATCGCACTGCTTGCCGTTCTGGTCAAAATCGATGCGCGTGCTCAGGCGTGTCGGTCGGTCGTTCATGCTCCCCCCGGGATGCGAGTGATCGCCTTTGTCTACTGCGTCTATTGTGGCGATTGCTGGGGCATTATAGCGTGTCCGCGTCGGCTTCACACGCCCAGCGGGCCGATGACCTCGCCGTCACCCGTGGTGAGCGCGCGTATGGCGTCGTCGGTGGAGAGGAAAACCTGTCCGTCTCCCATCTGATCCAGAAAATGGCTTTTCTTCAGGGCGTCCATCACTGGACCTTTGACCTCGGCAAGGTGAACGGTTACGCCGGATTCACCCAGCTCTTCAACCAGCCGCTCAAGGGTCTCAAGTGCGCTCGCATCAATGAAATTGACGGCACTGCATATCAGCACGAGGTGCTCAACCTCCTCGCGATCCGCGACATGGCCGAGTATCTGCTCTTCGAGAAAATTGGTATTGGCGAAGTAGAGGTTCTCGTCGACCCGAATCGCCAGCAGGCTCGGCCAGGTGCGCACTGCATGGCGTTTGATGTTTCGGTAGTGCTCGGTGTCGCCAACGCGCCCGACAATGGCCATATGCGGGCGGCTGGTGCGCCACAGATAGAGCGCAATCGCAATGCCCGCCCCGGCGATGATGCCAATCTCGATGCCAAGCGTCAGCACGGCAAAGAAGGTCACGATCAAGCTAGCCGCATCTGCCTTGTTGTAGCGCCAGACGTGGGTCAACGTCTTGATGTCGACTAGTGAGGCGATGGCCACCACAATGATTGAAGAGAGCACGGCCTTTGGCAGATAGTGAAACAACGGCGTGAAGAAGGCCACTGTGAGAGCGATGAGCAGCGCCGTTATCACGCCGGCCAGTGCCGTATTGGCGCCGCCCGTTGCATTGACCACCGAGCGTGCAAACCCGCCGGTAACAGGCGCGCCACCGGTAAAGGCCGTGCCGATATTGGCCAGGCCCAGAGCGGTCAGCTCCTGATTGGCATCGATCTTCTGTCGCTTCTTGGCGGCAAGTGCCCGAGCCACCGACACGCTTTCGATAAAGCCGACGATGGCGATCAGAAATGCACCCGGTAACAGATCGAGGAGGAATTCCGCCTCGGCAGGCGGCAGGGTTAGGTTTGGCAGACCGGCGGGAATGGCGCCGACAATCTGCACGCCGCTCTCGCCATTAAGGCTAAATTCCCAGACCACCAGCGTCCCGATGACAACGATCACCAGCGGCCCCGCCTTGGTCAGCGGTGTCACGAGCATGGCGGGCGTGCCGATCAAGGCGAGCAATTGACTGAGGGGCCTGCGCGCGAGCAACAACAGCACAACGGCGACAACCGAGATAATGACCGTTGGCAGATTGGCATCGCCGGCATGTTCTATGGCGTGGCCGATAATTTCATTGATCAGGTGGCTGCGCGGTATATCCATGCCGAGCAGGTGCTTGAGTTGCGAGAAGCCGATGATCAGCGCTGCCGCACTGGTGAAGCCCGAAATCACCGGGTGGCTCAGAAAGTTCATCAGGAACCCGAGCCGTACCAGACCCATCGAGAGCAGGATTACCCCTGACATAGCCGCGAGCGTCAGCGCGCTTGCAAGATAGATTTCCGAGCCCTGCTCGGCAATGGCGCCAAGGGTGGTGGCCGTCATCAATGACATCACAGCGGTCGGGCCAACTGCCAGCACTTTTGATGAGCCGAAAATGGCGTAGAGGATCGGTGGCATGATACTGGCGTAGAGCCCGACCTCGGGCGGCAGCCCGGCGAGCATGGCGTACGCCATCGACTGCGGCACCAGCATGATCGTGACAATCAGCCCGGCAATGATGTCGCCGCTCAGGTCTTCGCGGCGATAGGCGGGCGCCCAATCAAGTATCGGCAGGTAGCGTCGGGCGAAGCGGGTGAGGTCGCGCGCAGCAG
>JABJCZ010000078.1 GCA_018668475.1 Alphaproteobacteria bacterium
ACTGCTGCCGACGTGCCAAATATGAAGATCACCCATGCGCCCACACCCTGCCCGCATACACCGCTCGGCAGCCGGGGCATCGGTGAGGGTCGTCCATCCGACGTCCCCGGCACGATCTGCAACGCCATCGTCGATGCCCTGAGCCCGTTCGGGATTGAGATTAAGGACCTGCCATTGCGGCCCAACTCAATCTGGAACCTTATTCAGGAAGCGAAGGCCAAACAGGCCGCCGACTGAAAAGACTACGGACACGCATAAGAAAAGGGCTTCCCTCGGGAAGCCCTTTTTTTGTCTTCGTATTTGTCTCCGGCTATTACCGACCTCACGACCGCCAGCAAACTGGCGCCGGTCCGCGTCAGTCGTTCGCCTTTTTATCCTGCGCAACAGCAGTAACCGTCGATGAACGCGCTTTGGCGAAGCCGAGCTTGATCAATATGTAATTCCATAGGCGGTCCAATGTACCCGTCAGGCCTTCGGGCATGAAAATCATCACCGCCGCGACAATGCCACCGAAGATGACATCGCGCCATTGAAGGCCCTCCGTCATAATATTATCCACGCCCTCTCGGAAAATGGTGATAACCAGTGCGCCGAGTAACGGGCCCCAGGCACGGCCGAGACCACCCACAACGAGCATAGCTATCAACAAGAGCAACAGGTCAAAGCCAAGGATGCCGGGTCCCACCGCCTTGAATTTCGCGGCGTAAAAAGAACCGGCGACGGCGGTCAGGAACGCTGACACTCCAAATACGATCAGCTGGTATTTGAACTGGCTGATACCACGGGAAGCGGCGAGTTCCGGATTGTCTCGAAGGGCTTTGAAACCCAGCCCAATGCGGCTGTTGATAATAAAGAATGAGACCAGCACGCCGACAACCAGCAACCCGAGCATGGTGTAGTAGTCACCCCGGACCGCATCTCGACCGCCAAGTACTTCACGCCAGCCAAAGCTGCCGAAATCACCGAGGCCCTGGGAGCCGCCGGTGAAAGAGATGCAAGTCTGCGGATTAATGATCCGGTT
This sequence comes from Alphaproteobacteria bacterium, assembly GCA_018668475.1. Lineage (GTDB taxonomy): Bacteria > Pseudomonadota > Alphaproteobacteria > UBA828 > UBA828 > JABJCZ01. Next base: position 1,022 of record JABJCZ010000078.1, read on the forward strand.
GAGTTCGCTACACGCGGTATCTGTCTGGATCAGCACGAACATCATCTGCGCGATCGCGATGGTCAACAGCGCCACGTAGACGCCCTTCATCCGGAGCGTTGCAAGACCGACGAGAAGACTGAGACCGACGCCCGCCAAACCCGCGATGGGGAACGTATACCAGACGTTCATGTCCAGATAACGCCCCATAACCGCGGTCGTATAGGCCCCGATGGCGAAAATTGCGAGCTGCCCGAGTGAGAATATGCCCGCAACGCCGAACACCAGGTTCCACTGCGTGACCACCGTCGCGAAACAGAACATGACAAGGGCTGACGTCAACAAATAACGCGGCACTCCCATGTAGGGAAATGCGATTGCGAACGCAATCAGGACGACGAGAATTATGAGGTCGCGTCTGGACATATTACTGCCTCGCCACGGTGCGGCGACCGAACAGACCCGCCGGCTTCCAGATGAGAACGAGGATCACGAAGATCAGAATTGCCGGGAAGCCATATTGAGCGCCAACCAGCACCTGAACGGCAGCTTCAAGGAGACCTACCAATATCGCCGCATAAAGGGCACCGGTTACATTTCCAAGACCGGCGAGAATAATCACGATGAAAGCCTTGAGAAGCGGCTCACCACCCATGAGCGGCATCAGCTCTTTCATCGAACTCAACATGATGCCGGAAACCGCTGCAAGCACACTCGCGAGTGCCAGCACGGCGACGTAGACGCGGCGCACGCGAACACCCATCAGCTGTGCCGCATCGCGATTCTGGGCCGTCGCACGAACGGCTCGGCCAAAATTGGTCCGCGACAGGAATATGCCAACACCAACCATCAATATGAGCGCCGTCGCCCAGATGACGAGACGCTGATAGCTGACCGGCACATCGTTCACCATGAAGGAATAGGAGCGCAGCGACAGCGGCTGAGCATAGGGCTCACCACCAAAAGCCTTGAGAAGCCCTGTCTGCAGCGCAATGGAAATGCCGATCGTGGCGATCATGATGTTGGTATCGAAAGCGCGCTTGGTCAGCATCCAGTGCGCGGAGATGAAGTAAAGGATGACACCTGCGATGGCGGCGCAAATCAATGCGAAGGGGGCTGCCAGCCAGAGCGTCATCCCCATGGAGTCAAACCAAATAATGACGAAATATGCGCCCAGCGTCATGATCGCGCCGTGCGCCATATTGAGCATATTGAACGAGCCCCACACCAAGGAAAGGCCCACAGCCGACAGCGAATACATGGCCCCGAGGGTCAGGCCGCTGACGATAATTTGGAGGAAAAAATTCATGCTGTCTCGTTCCCGCCCCTAACCGCCCAGATAGGTTTCAAGGATCTGCGGCTGGGCCTGCAGTTCCTGACCTGTCCCGTCCCAGACGATACTTCCTGTGTCCAGAAGATGAATATGGTCAGCGAGATCAATGATCCGATTGGGACTTTCCTCAACCAATAAAATCGTCCGCCCTTGTTTCCGCAAATTTTCGATGATCTCGTAGATCTGATCGATAACGATAGGTGCGAGACCAAGAGATGGCTCGTCCAACAACAAAATTTCGCCGCCCGATAGCAGCCCGCGACCGATAGCTAGCATGCGGCGCTCACCACCCGACAGGGTTCTTGCCATCTGCGAGGACCGCTCTTTGAGCCGGGGCAGCATCCCATAAATTTCTTCGACGTTCTCAGAGAACTTTGCCCGGGCCGCAGGCAGGAAAGCTCCCATCCGCAGATTGTCGACCACCGACATATCAGGGAACAACATGTCACCCTGGGGGATCAACACGACGCCACGGGACACCATCTCTTCGGCCGGCAGACCCGTAACTTTTTTGCCCGAGAACTCGACTTTGCCGGTTGTCGGTTTTAACAGGCCGGCGATGCACCGCATCAAGGTCGTCTTGCCATGGCCATTCGGGCCAATCAGCGCGATCAATGCACCCTTGGGGACGTCGAACGTGAGGTCCCGAAGGACCGGCTGACCATCGTAACCGGCGAAAAGTCCCTCCACGGTGAGCAAATTCTCAGCCATGCTATTTTGCCCCCTGATCCATCAGGTGGCGCAAGCGCTTTGCTGTGCCCTCGCCGAGATAAACCTCGACGACTTGCTGATCCGCGAGCAGCTGATCCGGAGCACCTTCGTAAATACTCTCGCCATGATGCATGATCAGCACCCGGGTGGAGAGTTGCAGCAGAAAACGCATCACATGTTCGATCAGAATGATCGTGATGCCTTCTTTCATCAGGCCACGGAGAATTTCCATGACGTGGTCAATTTCGTGCGGCGTCAAGCCACCAACCGGCTCATCGATGAGCAGCAGTTTCGGCTCGGTCGCGATCGCGCTGGCCAGCATAAGAAGTTTGCGATCAAGCACGGGTACTTCGCGGGCAATCAGGTGACCACGATCCTGCATGCCCACTAGCTCAAGCGCGTAATCAACCCGCGCCATCATTTCCTTACTATATCGAAATTTGGGAATGCCCTGGTCGCCCGACCCAAATGCCGCGCCCACCAGAACGTTGTCCCGCACACTCAGTGAGTCAAACCCGGCATTGAGCTGATACGTCCGGGCCATGCCGCGATGGCAAATACGATCCGGTCCGTAGTTAGTAATGTCATGTCCATCCAGACTGACGGTTCCGCTGGACGCCGGATTAATTCCGGAGATGACGTCGATAAACGTTGTCTTCCCGGCGCCGTTTGGGCCACCAATGCCCAAAACGTCACCGGGGTAGACATCAATATCGATATTATTCACCGCCGCCAGCGCGCCGAAATGCTTAAAGAGATTTCGGCACGCCAGCAACGGCTTTTTGGTTTCAGATGACATCGACAGGTCTTCTTGATTCAACAGTTGTAGTTACGACTTATCGCTGTCAGCAGACTTAACCCTTCATCCAAGGCGGATTCATCCAGTCCTGAGTCGCATAAAGATCAGGCGACACATACTGGACCGGATCCTGCCACTTCTGACACTGCATCATCAGAGTCGGCATACCCAGGGAAGGATCGTTGGTTTCTGCCGGGTAAGGCGTTGCCGCCTGGCCCCACATGAACTTGATGGTGCCAACAACACCGCGATAAATCTGCTCGCGGAGGAAGTGACAAACCTTCTTGTTCTGCTCAACGCCATCATACGGCTCACCCGTGCCACCGGCACGTGCAGCTGCGATCGCCCATGTGTAGACCGAGTCATAGACCTGGCCAACAACTTCAGGCGTTGCACCTTCGCCATACTTTTCGAACACCCGCTTGCCAAAGGCTGAACCCATTTCATCCTTCAGGGTGCCAATGGTGGTCGAGCAGAATACGCCTTCGCCGGATTCCTTCACAATGTCGAGGAAGGAGCGAAGCTGCAGGGCATACTGAACATAGAGCAGCGAGTTGGTTGGCGCCTCAGCAAAACCCGTCACGATACCCGTCTGATCCGACGGCACGCCATGGGTTGTTGCAATGAGTGCTGGCGGGTCTTCGCGCACACGCACGAGAGACGGTCCCCAGTCATTCACTGGCTGCGACACGACATCGTCAATGGAGAACTCCCAACCGAACTGATCCATGTAGTCACGGATACCGCCGGCGATCGTCGTCGCATAGTCGATGCTGCCCGAGAACAGGGCAATCTTGTTGTTCGGCCTCTTCCAACGACCTGACTTCTCGAGAGAATCCAGGAAGTACAGGAGACCCGGGCCGTAATAATATTCAGAAGGATCGTCCTGGAAGATGTTCCAGTATTTGTCCGGGTTGTCGCGGACGGCGAACTGGTGACCGTACTGCGTATTGTCATGGATGTAAGGAATACCGGCATCCGAAATCGTGTCGTATTCAGCACGCACCGACGGCGAGTTGTAGCCGTTGATAATGGCGTGCACGCCGAACCGATCGATCAGACGCTGAGCAGCCTTGGTGACATCCTCGGCAGACATATTCTTTGTGTCTTCGATATGCAGCTCAATCGGACGGCCGTTGATGCCACCCCATGAGTTGATCTCTTCAACAGCCATGCCAATGCCGATTTCAAAATTCTTGGCGTCGGCACCACCCCAACCTGTGAACGGCAACATCGCACCGAGGGGAATTGGATCCCCGGCAGCTTTGGCGCCGTTGTTGATGGCCTGCAAGGTGTTAGCACCGGCAACACCCACTGCACCGATGGCAACGGCACCTGCCGTCGTCATAAAGCCGCGACGTGTCGTGCCCTTCAGTCCACCATTAGCTTCGAGCTCCTGCTCGAACTTCTGTTTCTTGGAAAGTTTCTTCCGTGTAATCGGGATCATCGAAAGCCTCCCTTTGCCCGTAAAATTAAGGTTTTAATCGCCCCTGCATTTGCGAGGCGTTCATGACAGGGAAGAGTTTGGCGCCACGGAGCTCCCGTCCGAATAACACCAAGCACACCTGCTACAGAAGACGTTACCAAACCTGCAAGGCGGTTCAATACAAAATCGTGATTTCACTCGAAATTTTGCAATTGACATGGGTGCCAAGTGGGGCTCCATGTTTTTCTAGTGCATTCCTTAGATTTGCAATTTTGCAGCCACGCGATTAATTGCCGTCCACTTCTTCCGAGGTAACAGGAATTGCTGCCACATACTGTGCGGGCTGCAGACCGGACACACAGATGTGCTGTTGAGAGCGGCCTGATGGCGCTACCATTGGCGCCTCTTCGAAAAAAAGGGCGGCGCCCGGATAAGGCACCGCCCCGATTCGCCCGCCAAAGCGGGTAAGCCGTATCTAAGCCTTGTCGATAACCGTCGACCAGCCAGATTTTGCCTGGTTGATCAGCCCGATCATCTTGTCGCGGCCCTGTTTCTTAAGGTGCTTCTCCCAAGATTTACCCGCATTCTCCATCGCTTCCTTCGCGGTAATCTGACCGGTCAAAGCTGCCTGGAGGTTCTCATCCAAGGCATTATGCATGGCGAACTGGCCGGGAATGGCAATCGTCGGTACCGCGCGTGCCACCGTGCCGGAAATCACCGGCACGTGATAATCGTGGTACGACTGGTTGACGAGCGGATCATCAAAGTTGGCCAGCTGGAACGGGTCAAAGAAGCCGCCCGGGTTACCTGTCAACAGGGTGAAGATACGCGAAGAGCCAGACCACTGCAGGAAGAGATAGGCGATCTCCTTGTAGTCACTCTGGCTTGAAACGCCACCATTGTTCCCAAGATAGATGGTCGAACGACGCACAAGGTCGCTCCCAAACTGATTACCTGGCGGGAGGTAGGACCCAACCTTGCCGGTCACGGCCGTTGCCGGCGTGCCGTCAGGCTTTTTCGTATCAAGGAACTTCGGCAAGTTGGAGAACGTGCCGAGCTGGAAGGACCGGCCACCGCCGAAAGCGCCATAATACTCGCCCCAGCTGTACGCAAGCCCGTCGCGATCGGCCCACTCCAGGCTCTTGATATGCTCTTCCGTTGCCTCGATGCCCGCATCCGTTGTGATCAACGGATTGCCATCATCATCAAACAGATGCTGGTTCGGGTTGTCCTTGCTGACGTAACGGTTGTACCAGGTGCTTATGCCCCAGAACGCGCTCATCATATTGCCGTTACCAAGAAAGCCCTTGCTCGTATAGAACTCGGACATCTGGTCGGTCTCTTTCCAGGTCCGGGGCGGGCCCGGCTCCCAACCATACTTGTCAGAGAACTCGGCCTTGAGATCAGGGTCTTCCGTCAAATCCTTGCGATAGACCCAGACCTGCGCATCACCGTCGTAACAGACTGACATAGCCTGTCCGCCATATTTGTAGAGCATGCCATAGGACTAGGACTCACGGGTCGGCATGCCACGGTCAGGGTCCTGGAAGTCCGGCTTATGCTTGGCCATATATTCATCAAGCGGTACCAGACCATTGGCCTCGGTGAGATCGCCCATGGCTGCGTAACCAAAGGTGTACACGTCAAAAGCCTTGGTGCGAGTCGTGACGTCCTGAATGACCTTCTTGAACTGCTCTTCCGGCGCCACGCCAACGAAGTTCAGCTTGATACCGGTTTCACGCTCCCAGATTTCCTGCAGTGTCGGCGCCTCTGGCGGCCACGGTTTGGTGAAGTGACCAATGGCACCTATCGGGCAATAAAACGTTTAGTTCATCAGGCGCCATGCCGTCGGCCTTCAATTTGCGCGCGGCGGCAACAGCTCGGCCTTCCGACATCGTGTCGTTATATTGGTAGCGCTCGGCACCAGGAAACCCGGTCGGGCCACCGGTCATACCCGGCGCCAAATCACTGGCCCAGGCTTCTCCCGGCTTGAGCTATTTGGCCCCAATGCCAATGGCAGATGTAATCGCGACACCAGCGGCGCCCGCCTTCAACGCATCACGACGTGTCATCGATAGACGCGGTGTTTTTTGTTTTCCCATCAGATGTGTCCTCCCGGTTAGAATTTCGGGCCAATAATTATCTTGTTATGGCAACTAATATTCTTTCACCCGCGCGCCCAGCGCCTTACCTGACGCTTTTTTCGGCCAGCACAGCCCGACTAAGTCTCAACAGTAACTGATTGTGCCCGATTTGGCGACGCGGTTTTGCATACATATTCCAGGAAGCCACGGGAATTTCCTGTTGGGCATTGAGCTTGTGAGCTCATTCAGCACCTCGCAGTTGATCGCACGCTTCCAACCATGAGAGAGTGAAACATCGCAATGTGGCCAAAGCATGCGGCGGCAATCTGCGGCACGTATCGACAACAAAAACCAGTAATATTAAGAGGTTATTATGGACGTCAGAGCAGCGGTAGCACACAGAGCAGGCGAGCCCCTCAGCATCGAAACCGTCAGCCTTGAGGGCCCGCGTGAGGGCGAAGTTCTGGTGGAGATGAAGGCAACCGGCGTCTGCCATACTGATGCCTTCACTTTATCTGGCGACGATCCGGAAGGCATTTTTCCGGCCATTCTTGGGCATGAGGGCGCCGGCATTGTTGTCGATACCGGCCCCGGAGTCGCCAGCCTTAAAAAGGGCGATCACGTTATCCCGTTATACGTGCCCGAGTGCCGCCAGTGTGACTACTGCGTCAGCGGACGTACTAATCTTTGTCAGGCGGTACGGGAGACCCAAGGGCGCGGTGTCATGCCCGACGGTTCATCCCGGTTCTCTCTCGGCAAAGACAAAATCTTCCACTACATGGGCACATCAACATTTGCCAATTATTCGGTGGTGCCCGAGATCGCCCTTGCCAAAGTTCGCGAGGACGCACCGTTTGACAAGATTTGCTACATCGGATGTGGCGTCACCACGGGTATCGGCGCGGTCATCAACACAGCGAAAGTCTGGCCGGGCGCCAATGTCGTCGTATTTGGCCTCGGCGGAATTGGACTGAACGTGATTCAGGGCGCGCGGCTTGCCGGTGCCAACCGGATTATTGGTGTCGATATCAACGACACAAAGAATGCGATGGCCGAGCGCTTCGGCATGACTGATTTCGTAAACCCGAAGGAAGTCGAAGGCGATCTCGTCCCATATATCGTTGATTTAACAGGCGGCGGGGCAGATTTCAGCTTCGAATGTATTGGTAACGTCAACACCATGCGTCAGGCGCTAGAGTGCTGCCACAAGGGTTGGGGCGAAAGTATCATCATCGGTGTCGCCGGCGCGGGCCAGGAGATTGCCACCCGGCCATTTCAGCTTGTCACCGGCCGAGTCTGGCGCGGCACGGCTTTTGGCGGTGCCAAGGGGCGCACCGATGTGCCTAAAATTGTCGACTGGTATATGGACGGCAAAATCGAAATCGATCCAATGATCACCCATACGATGCCATTGGAAAAAATCAACGATGCCTTCGACTTGATGCATGAAGGCAAATCCATCAGAGGCGTGATCACCTTCTGATCAACCAGATTGATACAACTGCCTTGCGCAGTGCGTGCCCAGGAAGCCGTCTTTTTTACAGAATTGAGGAACGACCCAGACAATGGCCTATCTCATTGGACTCCATATCGTTGCTTCTGTCATCTGGGTGGGTGGCATGTTTCTCGCCTATATGGCGGTTCGACCCGCTGCCGGCCAGCTGGATCCGCCGCAGCGGCTTAATCTTTGGCGCGGCATTTTTGCCCGGTTCTTCCCCTGGGTGGGTGCGGCTTGCGTTGTACTGGTTGGCACCGGATACGCCATGATCTTTGTCGGGTCCGGTGGGTTCTCCGATGCCGGGGCGCATATTCACATTATGCAAGGCACCGGCCTGTTGATGGTCGCCTTGTTCGGCCATCTCATCGCTGTCCCGCATCGGCGACTGCGCAATGCCCTAGATGCCGAGGATTATCCTCGGGCCGCCAAGGCCCTTGGTCAGATACGGCGAATTGTTGCCACGAACATGGTTCTCGGCTTGATCACCGTGGTTATCGGTGCAACGGGTCGATATTGGAATTGATCGAAGCCTGCATCCGATCAGGCATACGAATGTTATTACTTGTCTAGGCAACTGTCCCATTTATCGGGTTAAATTGGATGCGGCATTTTTCGGCGGGATGGTTTATGATCCGTCCCGATTACGACAGTAAACCTGACCCAAACCCGCCAGCCCTGCCGATGCACGGGGTGACGCGACAAGGATGACAAGACATGGCCAAGTCTACGACGAAGAGAAAAGGCAGCAGCATTATTGCGCCGGAACAACTTGCCTATATGAAGGCGCTGGAGCGCAAAGTGCTGTGGCTCGCGTCGTGGACCATTCACAATGCCAATCATCTGCGAGAGAGCCGCGACGGCCTTAAGGTCGGCGGGCATCAGGCCTCATGTGCATCGGTAACCACGCTGATGACCGCACTATATTTCAATATCCTGCGCCCGAACGACCGAATCGCCGTAAAGCCGCACGCTAGTCCAGTCTTTCATGCCATCCAGTATTTGCTCGGCAATCAGGAGCGCGAACAAATTCAGAGTTTCCGTTCCCTCGGCGGTGCCCAATCTTATCCGTCACGCACCAAGGATTCTGACGAGGTAGATTTTTCTACAGGCTCCGTCGGGTTGGGAGTCGGGGTCACACTTTTTGCCTCGCTGGTTCAGGATTACGCACACCTCCAAAAACTGGCGCCGCCAGACCGCGAACCCGGTCGCATGGTTGCGATTATGGGGGATGCCGAGCTTGATGAAGGCAATGTTTATGAAGCCATGCTCGAGGGCTGGAAGCATGATTCGCGAAACCTTTGGTGGGTGATCGACTACAACCGCCAAAGCCTCGACCGCGTTGTGTCTGACAAACTGTTTCAGAAGATCAAGGACTTCTTCCAGGCAGTGGGCTGGAAAGTAATTATCCTGAAATACGGCAAGCTGCTGGAAGCCGCCTTCAAGAAAAGGGGCGGCGCCGCGCTGCGAGAATG
>JABJCZ010000079.1 GCA_018668475.1 Alphaproteobacteria bacterium
CGCATCATCAAACATGATCATCCGGGACGCATCACCGATCGCATGAGCACCTGTAGAACAAGCCGTTACGACCGAGTGGTTGGGGCCCCGAAAACCATATTTTATTGACACCTGGCCTGACGCCAGATTGATCAGGCTGGAGGGAATAAAGAACGGACTTAACCGCCGGGGACCTTTTTCGTGAACCAGAATGGCACCCTGCTCAATCGTTCGCAGACCACCAATGCCCGACCCGATCATCACGCCGGTCCGGTCCTGCTCCTCTTCCTCTTGAGGCTGCCAACCGGAATCCTCAATGGCTTCAGCTGCCGCCCCCATCCCGAAGATGATGAAATCATCCATCTTCCGGGCGTCCTTGGCGGCCATATAGCGCTCGGGGAGGAACTCACCATCGCCTTCGCCGCGCGGCACTTGCCCGGCGATCTTGGAAGGTAGATCAGACACGTCGAACGACGTAATTGCCGCTACGCCCGACTCACCATTGATCAGGCGATCCCAGCTTAGCTGGGCACCGTTCGCGAGCGGCGTAACTGCGCCGAGTCCCGTGACGACAACTCTTCTCACCGTGCCGGTTCCCCTATGGTCATACCATCATGAATGATCGCTCAAGCGGTCATCCCATGCGCCCCTCAAAGGCACACTTATTGACCGTCAGGTAATTTGCTCAATGAAGCCAATGGCATCTTTGACGGTAAGAATTTTTTCTGCAGCGTCATCAGGGATTTCACACCCGAATTCTTCTTCAAACGCCATTACAAGCTCAACCGTGTCGAGACTATCGGCACCAAGGTCGTCGATAAAACTCGCGCCCTCAGTTACCTTTTCCTCGTCCACGCCGAGATGCTCGACGACAATTTTTTTAACGCGAGCAGCGACATCATCACTCATCGGAAATTCCCTCGGACATTTGCTGGATGATCTGGTTGCAACAACCGGAGACCGTATTATAAAACGAAAAGCCGGCCCGCAAACACATTCGGCAAAACTATTTGCCGACGCCCGTTCGGGCCGGACGCGCGCTAATTAACATACTTCCACATACTTCTTCTACACTTTTGACCATAGCTTGATCAAATGGTGTGTCGAGACCCATGCCAGAGCCTAGATCATGGCCATGCCGCCATTGATGTGCAGGGTCTGGCCGGTCACATAAGCTGCTTCGTTGCTGGAAAGATAAACACAGCCTGCGGCAATATCAGTATCGGCGCCGAATCGGCCCATCGGGATAACGCCCGCAAGCTTCTCTTTCTGGGCATCAGCGAGGCCATCGGTCATCGCCGTCTCAATAAAGCCCGGCGCCACGCAATTTACAGTCACACCGCGAGTCGCAACTTCCGCCGCCATAGCTTTGGCCATTCCGGTCAGGCCGGCCTTGGAGGCCGCATAATTGGCCTGGCCCGCATTACCGGTCGTGCCCACCACCGACGTGATAAACAGAATTCGGCCCCAACGTTGCTTCATCATGCCGCGCATAGCCGCCCGCGCCAGCCGGAATCCGGCGGTCAAGTTCACATCGATGACCTGCTGCCACTCCTCGTCTTTCATGCGGAGCGCAAGATTGTCGCGTGTGACACCGGCGCAATGCACCAGGATATCCATTGATCCCAGCGCATCGGCAGCGGCATTCGGCAAAGCATCAAGCGCGGCCGCATCGCTCAGATCGCAGGGGACCACATGTGCGCGCGATGCCAATTGGTTGTGCAAGGCATCCAGCGGTTCGCGGCGCGTGCCGGAAAGCGCAACATTTGCGCCACTTTCGTGCAACGCGGTGGCGATGGCGGCGCCAATGCCACCGGACGCGCCTGTGACAAGAGCACCCTTGCCCGTCAGATCAAACATGTACTCTCCCTCTAAAGTGTTGCGACAAACGCCGCGACATCCTCCGGTGTGCCCACCGATACCGCCTGCAAACCGCGATCGATTCGCCGGGCGAGGCCGCTCAGCACTTTTCCGGCGCCGACTTCAACTTGCTCGGTCACACCGGCGGCGGCCATTGCGGCGACGCATTCGCGCCACCGTACCTGAGCCGTTACCTGTTCAACAAGCAATTGCCGCACCTTGACTGGGTCCTGGGTTGGCGCTGCGGTTACATTGGCAACAACAGGCACGGTCGGCGGCGAGATCGTTACCCCTGCAAGCGCCTCGGCCATGATATCAGCGGCGGGCGCCATCATCGAACAATGAAACGGCGCGCTGACCGGCAACAGGACCGCCCGCTTGACGCCCCGGTCCTTGGCAATATCGACAGCCCGCTCTACTGCCGAGCGAGCACCGCTGACCACCACCTGACCAGGCGCATTGTCGTTAGCAACAGTGCAAACCTCGCCGGCAGAAGCCGCACGGGCAATTTCCCTCGCACCGTCCATATCAGTCCCGATAAATGCCGCCATGGCGCCTTCACCAACGGGCACTGCCGCCTGCATAGCCTCACCGCGTTGGCGCAACAGCCGCGCAGCATCCCCAATTTCCAGGGCGCCCGCAGCCGCCAAAGCGGAATACTCGCCCAGTGAATGCCCGGCAACGTAGCCAGCCAGTTCTCCCAATGGACGCCCGCTTTCGCTCTCAATGGCCCGCAGGGCCGCCAAAGAGGTCACCATCAGCGC
>JABJCZ010000080.1 GCA_018668475.1 Alphaproteobacteria bacterium
CGGGCCGTGAACATCACCGTAAGGCGCACCCGGCCTAAATCCCAGCGTGCGGTAGAGCGCCATGGCCGGCGCCCAGTGAGCAAGCGTATGCAACACCATGCGCCTGTAGCCCAACTCCGTCGCTGTGGTGACAGCGGCTTCGGCCAGAGTCAGACCAAGTCCTCTTCCCCGCTGAGTGTCATCGACATAGAGACGGCACATCTCCGCAACGCCTTCCTCAGGGCCGGGACGAACGCCGCTGCATCCGACCGCGACCGGGTGTCCCTCGCCTTCTTCTTGCCACGCGATCAGCACACAGCCACCCGTATCGCCGAACACACCGGGTAGTGCGTTAATCTCCCGCTCAAGGTCCGGTTTGCAAATCTGCGCGTCCAGTGATTCGAAATAGCGCACAAAGAGTTCCCTTACAGCGACCCAGTCATAAGGTGTCGACGCCGGTCGAATAACCACCTTTGAAGTGCTGGGTTTGACTGATTGCGGTGTCATTGGTTGTCTCCCGAAGCGCAGAACCCATTGTTTCCGTTGAAAGGTCCATCGGTCAAACGAAGTCGCGCCCCAATTCATGCGCAGTCCACCCTCAACGGACCGCACCCTCTCGGCCACCGTTGATGTAAACCCATATATTATAAGGGTATCTGACGGTTGCCGCCGTTCGCTGGTTCGGATAATTTACCGCCGCAGACGTGGTGATATCTGGCAGCACGTCCAGACACCCCGCAACGACGGTGACCGGACCCGCTGCGGGCGTCACCCGAAGAAACACGGAGAATACGGGATGAAGGTAATCCTGGCAGAACCGCGTGGTTTTTGCGCTGGTGTTGAGCGGGCAGTTGAGATCGTCGAGCGTGCCATTCAAGTCTATGGCCCGCCGGTCTACGTGCGCCACGAAATCGTGCACAACAAACGTGTGGTCGACGACCTGCGCGAAAAAGGGGCGGTATTTGTCGAGGAACTCGATGAGATTCCGAATGGCGGCGTCACCATATTCAGCGCTCACGGTGTTTCCGAGGAAGTTGAAAACACCGCCAAGGGGCGTCAATTACCGGTGATCGACGCCACTTGCCCACTGGTGGCCAAGGTACACATTGAAGCTCAACGATATGAGAGCGAAGGACGAGAAGTTGTCCTGATCGGCCATCAAGGCCATCCCGAAGTTGAAGGCACAAGCGGTCGCGTAAAAAATGGCGTCCACATTGTCGCTACACCTGCTGAAGTCGCCGAGCTATCCGTCGCGGACCCGGAACGGGTCTCATACGTCACGCAAACCACGCTGTCCGTTGACGATACGCGCGACGTGATCGAGGCGCTCAAAGAACGCTACCCGAATATTTCCGGGCCGGACGTCAAAGATATCTGCTATGCGACACAGAATCGGCAAGCGTCGGTTCGTGAGCTGGCAAAAGAAGTCGAATTGATCCTCGTCGTCGGCGCGCGCAACAGTTCCAATTCCAACCGTCTGCGTGAAATTGGTGAAGAAATGGGTGTTCCCACCCACCTCATCAACGATTCAAGCGATGTCGATTCCGAATGGTTTAATGGCGTTGAACGCATCGGCATTACTGCCGGCGCTTCCGCACCTGAGAAACTCGTCGAACAGCTGATCGGTCGCATTCGAGAGCTTGGCGATGTGGACCTGTGCATTCAGGACGGGATTAAGGAGCGGGTGCGGTTCAAGTTGCCGCCAGAACTGGTGAAAGACGGTGAAGACGGTCGGGCACCACGCCGCCCTTCGCAGAACACAGATCCCGTTGCCAGCGCCTGAACGGGCGTCAACCGAACAAGATTATATGAGGCTGAGTAGATAATATGTCGGTTCCCCTGATCCAGCAGATTCGCGTTGGCGCCTATATCATGAAGAAGCGCCTGACCGGCCAGCGGCGTTTCCCGCTCGTCCTCATGCTCGAGCCGTTATTCCACTGCAACCTTGCCTGCCCCGGCTGCGGCAAGATCGATTATCCAAAGAAGATTCTCGATCAGCGCCTGAGCCTGGAAGAATGCATCGCAGCAGCAGATGAGTGTGGCGCGCCAATGGTGTCCATTCCCGGTGGTGAACCGCTGATCCACAAGGAAATGAAACAGATTGTCGAACAGCTGGTCGCTCGCAAGAAGTTCGTTTACCTGTGCACGAACGCTTTGCTGTTGGCCAAACGGCTGGACGATTACACACCTAGTCCCTACCTCACATTTTCGGTTCATCTCGACGGACTGGAAGAAGCACACGACAAGGCCGTTGATCAACCCGGCACATTCAAGCGCGCCACAGAGGCCATCCGCGAGGCCAAACGTCGTGGCTTTCGGGTCAACGTCAATTCGACCATTTTTGAAGGGCACCCAGCAGCCGAAATCGCTGAATTTTTTGAGTTTGCGACCCATGATCTCGGCGTCGATGCCATTACCGTGTCACCTGGATATTCCTACGAGCGTGCCCCGGATCAAGAGCATTTCCTCAATCGGAACAAAACGAAAGAATTGTTCCGCGAAATTTTTCGTCTCGGCAAGGGCCGCAAATGGCGGTTCAGCCAGTCCAGCCTGTTCCTGAATTTCCTCGCCGGAAACGAGACCTACGAATGCACACCGTGGGGCAACCCGACCCGCAATGTGTTCGGATGGCAGAAGCCCTGCTACCTCCTCGGCGAAGGGTATGCGTCAAGTTTTCGCGAACTTATGGACGAAACACCGTGGGAGCGGTACG
>JABJCZ010000007.1 GCA_018668475.1 Alphaproteobacteria bacterium
CACCGATACAGTCATCGATAAACACGACGTCACGCCCGCCAAGCGCTGCCTTAAGCGGTTCAACGAGTGGTTTGAGCGACATCTCGGGAACAACCTGACCCTTTGGCCGGTCAAAATGGGACATCACAACAACTTTGCAGCCGCGATCTGCGAGCTCAAGAATGGTCGGCGCCAGCCGTTCAATCCGGGTCGCTTCGGTTACCACACCATCCCGCATCGGAACGTTGAGATCACCCCGGATAAGAACACGGGTCCCCGCTGCCTGCTCGTTCAGAGCAGGCAGAGTATCGAGCGTTTCAAAACGCGCCATTGTTTGATCAGCCTTTAAGTCAGGATCAACCAAGCTTGCCCATCATGACCGCAGTATCGGACATGCGGTTGGAGAAGCCCCACTCATTGTCGTACCACGAAGCAACGCGGCACAGCTTGCCTTCGATGACCTGAGTCTGAGTCAGATCGAAGATCGAGCTCGCAGGATTATGATTAAAATCCGATGACACCAGCGGCTCATCATTCGTGATGAGGATATCCTTCAACGCGGCAGTCTTGGATGCTTTGATTATCGCTGCATTGATCTCCTCTACGGAGGTCTTGCGTTTAGCAGTGAAGTTGAGATCAACAATCGACACGTTAGCGGTCGGCACGCGGATCGAGGTGCCGTCGAGCTTGCCATTAAGTTCTGGCAGAACCAGGCCAACAGCCTTGGCAGCACCGGTCGAGGTCGGGATCATCGAATAAGCCGCTGCCCGTGCCCGGCGCGGGTCGGGATGCAAGGTATCCTGCAAGCGCTGGTCACCGGTATAAGCATGGATCGTTGTCATATAGCCCTGCTGAATGCCGAATGCCTTATGCAGAACGGCCGCAACCGGTGCGAGACAGTTGGTGGTGCAGGATGCATTGGAAACCACTTTATGGCTCTTACGCAGCTTTTTATCATTCACACCACAGACGACTGTGAGATCTTCACCGGTCGCTGGTGCAGAAATCAGAACTTTCTTGGCGCCTGCAGCGATATGGGCGTCAGCATGTTCACGCTTGGTGAAAATACCGGTGCATTCGAGCACCACGTCAATCCCGAGCTTACCCCAGGGCAGATTAGCCGGATCGCGTTCCGCAAAGATCTTGATATTACCTCTGCCAATATTAATACCAGTCTTGGTGGTCTTCACCGTGCCAGGGAAAGCTCCATGAATTGTGTCACGCTTTAACAACAAAGCGTTGGCGTCGATGCTGCCGAGATCATTGATCGCGACAAATTCAATATCCTTGCGGCCACTTTCATAAGCGGCGCGTAAAACCAGCCGTCCAATGCGGCCAAATCCATTAATGGCTACGCGTACTGCCATAATATCCTCCGTCTAAATGAGTTTCCTATAACCGCTCTTTGGCCGCCGCCGCGACCGCTTCCGCGGTAATTCCAAAATGCTTAAACAAATCACTAGCAGGTGCCGAAGCGCCAAAGCCCGACATCCCAATAAAAGCGCCGTCCGGACCAATATATTTATCCCAGCCCATAGACACCGCTGCTTCGACGGCAACTTTAACCGTGTTCTCGCCGAGGACCGATGCGCGATATGCCGCAGGCTGGGCATCAAACAACTCCCAGCACGGCATCGAGACAACATTCGCCGCAATACCATCAGCAGCCAGCAATTCCTGTGCCTTCACCGCCACCGAAACTTCCGATCCGGTAGCCATTAAGGTCACGACCGCATCACCATCAGCGGCGGAAATAATATAGCCCCCCTTGGCGCATTGATTTTCGCCATCGGCATCTTTTCTTAATGTCGGAATACCCTGACGTGTCAGTGAGATGGCCGACGGTGTATTCTCCGTCGATACCGCAATTTCCCAACACTCCGCCACTTCAACGGCATCACCGGGCCGGAACACGTTGAGATTCGGAATAGCCCGCAAGCTCGCCAGCGTCTCGACAGGCTGATGCGTCGGACCATCTTCGCCGAGTCCGATTGAGTCATGTGTCAGTACCTGAATAACGCGCTGCTGCATGAGTGCCGACAACCGTAAAGCGGGACGCAGATAATCAGCAAACACCAGAAACGTCCCGGAGTAAGGAATAACACCGCCATGTTGCGCCATGCCGTTCATCGCTGCCGCCATACCGTGCTCGCGGATACCGTAATGGATGTAGCGGCCAGAAAAATCTTCCCGCGAAATGGCGGACATGTTGGAAGTTCGGGTATTCACGGAGCCGGTCAAATCAGCAGACCCACCCATAAGTTCTGGTACAGCACCGATCAACTTCTCCAGCACCGCGCCTGACGAAACCCGTGTTGCCTGACCCGGTGCGTCGGCAACAAATTCGGCTTTAATCTCCTGAATGGCGCTTTCCCAACCAGCAGGCAAGGCACCGGAGATCGCCCGATTAAACTCATCGCGGACAGCATTATCGAGACCGGCAAGCCGGGCTTCCCAAGCTCGTCGATCACCAGCGCCTTTGGCCCCCGCTTCGCGCCAAGCGCCAACAATATCATCAGGCACCTCGAAGGGGCCGTGCGACCAGCCGATGGCTTCCCGCGTCCCGGCGATCTCATCATCCCCAAGCGGTGCGCCATGTGAGCCCGAGGTACCAGCCTTGGTCGGTGCGCCATAAGCAATCGTAGTGCGGCAGGCGATCAATGACGGCTTATTCTGCCCTTGGGCGACTTCAATTGCCG
Source organism: Alphaproteobacteria bacterium (assembly GCA_018668475.1). Lineage (GTDB taxonomy): Bacteria > Pseudomonadota > Alphaproteobacteria > UBA828 > UBA828 > JABJCZ01. Next base: position 2,679 of record JABJCZ010000007.1, read on the forward strand.
CCGCCACAGCTTCGGGATCGTGCCCATCGACCACGCCGGTATCCCAGCCATAGGCCGCGAACCGCGCTGGCACGTCATCCGACCAGGACAGTGATGTGCTACCGTCAATCGAGATGCCGTTATCGTCATACAGAACGATCAGGCGAGACAGACCAAGATGCCCCGCAAAGGACGCAGCTTCATGGCTGATCCCTTCCATCAAATCACCATCGCCCGCTATGACATAAGTGTAATGGCTAACGACATCGTCACCGAAACGAGCCGCCAGGATACGTTCGGCCATCGCCATACCAACCGCTGTCGATATACCCTGCCCCAGTGGTCCGGTTGTTGTTTCAATTCCCGCAGCATGACCATATTCCGGATGCCCAGCGGTCTTGCTACCAAGCTTCCGGAAGTTTTTGATCTCTTCAATATCGATATCAGGATAGCCGGTCAGATAAAGCAGCGCGTAGAGCAACATCGAGCCATGACCCGCCGACAACACGAACCGGTCGCGGTCAGCCCAATCAGGCGCCGAAGCGTCATACTTCAAAAAGCGGGTAAAGAGAACGGTGGCAACATCTGCCATGCCCATAGGCATGCCAGGATGGCCAGAATTTGCCGCCTGCACGGCATCCATCGCGAGGGCGCGAATTGCGTTGGCGAGGTCCTTATGTTCGATGGTCACGTTTTTTCCAAGAGTTAGGTTTACGGGAATGTCTTGTCGTCAATCACTCGAATTATGGATCGCAGTTTTTCTATAGAACGTTCACCGCAAATCTACCGCGAATCGGCGGAAGGGTGGAGTCACCACTACAAAAGAATGAGAAATAATTTTAAGTGTTCACTCAGTTTTCTGCGGTGAGCAAAGAAACACCCAGTAGCGCGCGGCGTTTAAGCCACGGGCTCGGCCGATAGCGCGGGTCGCCATAGAATTCCTGCATCGCATTGAGGACTTGCAGGATTTGTCGTGCACCCACTGAATCACCCATTGTCAGCGGCCCACTCGGATAGCCGAGACCCAACGTAACCGCCTTGTCTATATCCGACGGGCTAGCGATACGCTGCTGCGCGATATCGCAAGCGATGTTCACTACAGTTGCGACGACACGTTGATTTACAAACCCGGCGCTATCATGAATTACCGTAACCGCATGATCTCTTGCCGCTAGCGCCGCATGGACCATATCGCGGAAATCAGGATCAGAAACCGGCGTGCCCATAAGCGTGCGGCGGCCCTCCAACCCAAACATTGTATCGACCCCGAAGGCACGTTCCGCCTCAACACCTTCCGCCACGGCAGCGCTGGTAATATCGCGACCAACTGGCGTAAACAGGCACAGGCTGCGTGTTGACGGCTTCTGACCGTCGTCGATTTCCACAACACCGGACAATGCTGCGGCCAGCATCTCGTGCCCGACGGGCTCGGCCTTGCTGATCCAGATTGCCTCCGGAAGGGTATCGGGCACGTCTGCCGCTGGCGGCAGTACTTTTTTGTTGTCTTGATAGGTATAGAAACCACGTCCTGTCTTGCGACCATGCAAACCGGCGGCAGCGCGTTGACGCGTCAGAGGGCCCGGTCGGAAACGTGGTTCCTCATAAAATTGCTGATAAATCGACTCCATCACCGGATGCGATACATCCAGCCCGGTCGTATCCATCAACTCAAACGGCCCCATCCGAAAATTCGGGCCGCCTTCGCGCAGCAGATCGTCGACTCCGGCAAAATCGGTAATACCTTCGGAGACAATCCGAACACCTTCGGTATTCAGCCCGCGCCCGGCGTGATTGACCAGAAACCCCGGCGTGTCCTTGGCCCGCACGGGCTCATGCCCGGTACGGCGGGCAACGGCAACTAATGTATCGGCGGTCTTAGGCGTGGTTTCCACGCCGTTCACGACCTCAACGACCTTCATCAAGGGCACGGGATTAAAGAAGTGAAAACCGGCAAAGCGACCTGGATGTTTCAAGGCTGCCGCAATCGCCGCCACTGAGAGCGACGACGTATTGGTTGCTAACACGCAATCCTCGGCAACGACTTCTTCCAGACCCGTGAAGACCTTGCGCTTGATATCAAGATCTTCAAGCACCGCCTCTATGACGAGATCGGAACCGGCTAGATCCGGCAGTTGCGAGACCACTTTAAGACGGGCCACGGCTGCCTGCGCCTCTTCATCACTGATCGTCCCTTTCTCACTTGCCCGCAAAATCATGCGCTCTGCGAACTCCCGGCCCGCTTCGGCAGCTCCCTCATTGGCATCAAACAACAAGACCTGCATTCCGCCGGTCGCCATGATCTGGGCAATCCCTCGACCCATCGCACCGGTGCCGAGGATC
>JABJCZ010000081.1 GCA_018668475.1 Alphaproteobacteria bacterium
GAAGAGGCTGTGACCTTTTTCCGAGATGTTCTGGGATGCGAGGAATTTTACGATCTCGGCGCGTTCGGTGCAGATGCCGACGACTGGATGACCGAAAACCTCGATGTTCATCCCCGTGCCCGTATTCGCACAATGCGCATGTTGCGCTGCGGGTACGGCTCCAACATTGAGCTGTTCGAATATCAGTCACCCGACCAGCGCAAAGAGCAGCCTAATAATGCGGACGTCGGCGGCCACCACATTGCTTTTTATGTTGATGATATTGATGCGGCTGTTGCGCATCTCAAACAACACAACATCAAGGTCTGTGGTGAGCCCAAGCTCATGGAAAACAATCCGGAAGGAGGCTTGCGCTGGTGCTACTTCGTCTCGCCATGGGGTATGAATTTCGAGCTTGTGAGTTATCCGAACGGCAAGGATTATGAAAAGGACTTCAGCGGCAAGCTCTGGAATCCGGTGCATCCTGACGCCTGACAGGTCCCACCGGGTACGCGGTCAACAAAATCGGGCGCAATTTGCGAATTATGGTGTCCGGGGCTTGGCATAGCGCGGGCGCTGCGGGCACAATCCAACTCTGACAAAACCTGACAGGGATGGAGACGTAATCGACGTGTCATATGCCGATGCCAGTGGCGTAAAGCTGTATTACGAGGAGGCCGGGTCCGGCACTCCTGTGTTGTTCGTTCATGAATTCGCCGGGGATCATCGCAGCTGGGAGCCGCAGATGCGTCACTTCGCCCGCACCAATCGGGCGATCGCCTATTCGGCGCGGGGGTACCCACCATCCGATGTGCCGGATGATCTCGATTTGTATGGCCAGGACATCGCCCGCGACGACATCCTTGCGGTGATGGACCACCTTGGTATTGAGCGTGCCCACATTGTGGGCTTGAGCATGGGCGGGTTTGCAGCCGTGCATTTTGGCATTCATTACCCCGAGCGCGCCTTGAGCCTCGTGGTCTCTGGCTGCGGATACGGTGCACCCAAAGGTGCGCAAAGCCAGTTTCGCGACGAGGTTGATGCCATGGCTCGGCGTTTCCGCGAGGATGACTTCGTGGCGGCTATGGGCGACTACGCCGAAGGGCCAACGCGCGTGCAGTTCCAGAATAAGGACCCACGCGGCTGGGCCGAATTCAAGGAGCAGCTTCAAGAACATTCGGCCATTGGCGCGGCCAACACATTCTCCGGTGTTCAGGGCCGGCGCCCCTCGTTGTATGACTTGGAAGCAGAACTCAGCCAGCTCCACGTGCCGACGTTGCTGGTTATCGGCGATGAGGATGATCCTTGCCTCGATGCCAACACCTGGATGAAGCGCACCATACCTTCATCGGGGTTGGTCATCATTCCGCGCTCAGGTCACACCATCAATCTGGAGGAGCCGGCATTATTTAATGCGGCGGTGGCGGATTTCATCGCGACTGTCGAGGCAGGCCGGTGGGGCCTGCGGGATCCACGTTCGACCACCGGCGGCATTGTGACCAAGGGCCCGGGTCGCTAAAGGGAGAGCGCGCGTGACAGTAGGCAATCGAGTTGCTGGCAAGGCGGCAATTGTAACAGGTGCGGCGGCCGGCATCGGTCAGGCGTGCGCGCAACGTCTCGCGGCGGAAGGTGCGCGCGTCGCTGTCACGGATATAGATGCCGAGGGCGGTGCGGCCTGTGTTGATAAAATTCGTGCAGCCGGCGGCGAGGCAATATTTCTGCCCCACGACGCCGCCAGCGAAAACGACTGGACACGGGTTTTCGCAGAAACGGTCGCGGCCTTTGGTGGGCTGCATGTACTGGTCAACAACGCGGGCTTCGCCTTCGCAGCCGGTATCGAAGAGACCACACTTGAACAATGGCGCGGGATCATGTCAGTGAACGTCGACGGCGTGTTCATTGGCACGAAGCTGGCGATCCCCGAAATGCGAAAATCCCGCGGTGGGTCAATCATCAACATGTCGTCGGTCCTTGGCATTACTGGTGACGCGGTGATGGCGGCGTATTGCGCGACCAAGGGGGCGGTTCGGCTGTTCAGCAAAGCCGTTGCACTGGAGAGCGCTGAGGGCGGCTGGGGCATCAGGGTCAATTCTGTGCACCCGGCCTTCATTCGCACACCGATGGTGGACCGCTACGCTGAAACGTTCGAAACAACTGATGCCGGCTATGCTGAACTTGGCCGACGCCAGCCCATGGGGCGCGTGGGCGAGGCCGTGGAGGTCGCCAACGCCGTATTGTATCTGGCGTCTGAAGAGGCGAGTTTTGTTACCGGAACAGAGCTGGTCGTCGATGGCGGTTACACAGCAAGATAAGCCGATTAGTTGAGGCTGGTCTCGCTGCACAAGCCGTCGATTTCGCGGCGTAAGGCCTGCGCTTCGTCTACCGAGACCTCGCGGAAGCGGTAGGTGTCGTTGGGCTTGGATTGGGCAAGTTTCCAGAATGCGGCCGACGGAACCGTGTAGGGGTTGATAAAACCGCCCGCACTCGGCGCATCACTCACCAGGATAATCGGTGTCTGGCCGCAAAGGTTAACGGAGCCAACCGGGTAGCCGTGGTCGAGAATATTTGACGGGTGCTCGCCATGTTCCGGCCCTTTGGACGTTGCGCGCTCAGCAAAGGTCCACTCTGGCCCGGTCAGTCGATAGCCCGTGCGATTGCTGCGCGATTGCAGGGTCCATTCGCTTTCGAGGAACATCTGGTGGCCCTCGTCGTCGATCCAGTCGTCGTTTGGCCCGCGCACGACGTCGATGGTCCAGCAACCGTCCGACGCTATCGCTGGCTGGCACTCGTCTCGAACTCGACGCCCTGGCGCGCCTTGCCCTTTATTGAGCGGCACCTGCTGGCCGTCCTTCAGCGCGTGACCCTCAAATCCGCCAACGCCGGCCATGTGAAAAGTCGCGCGGGATCCGAGCACGGCTGGTACGTCAATGCCGCCGGCGAACGCGAGATAGCTTCGCGCGCCTTTGGTGGCGAAGCCGGTTGTCAGTTCCTGGCCGGCTGCCACCGCGACGCTTTCCCACTGCGGCATCGGCTTGCCGTCCAGTGTGGCCGACATCGTGGCCCCGGTCAGGGCAATTGTGGTATCGCGGCTGAAGCGAATTTTCGGACCAACGAATTGGCACTCGAGCCCGGCGGCTTCGGGGGCGTTGCCGACCAGTACATTGGCGAGGCGAAACGACCACATGTCGAACGGCCCGGAGGGCGGAAAACCTTGTTCCCAATGGCCCCAGCGACCCGGGAAATCCTGCACGCTGGTCTCAAGGCCAGCCTTGATAATTTCAAGCATGGTTGCGCCCCCCTTTCCTAGAATTGCGCGTTCATGTCGAGGGTCTCCAGCCACGCGTGATACTCGCGGATCGAGAATTTGGAGTAGGCCGTCATCGTGTGGACGTAAGTGCCTTCTTCTACCCGGCGCTCGATATAGTCGTATTCTTCTCGCTCAATGGGTTGAAAACGCACGCGGTCGCCGGGGCGCAGCAGGGCAAGCCGGTCAGCAAAGGCGGGCAGGCGTTGCTCAAGGTCACATACTGGCACTGGCGTGTGGCCGATAATCTGATAGCCACCGGGCGTCCGATCCGGGTAGACGCACGTCACCGAGCCGCCATAGCCGACCGTGCCCTTCGGTGTCCAGGTGCGGGGTGGGTTATATTTTGGCGCCGTCATCCGGCACCGTGGATCGAGCGATATGAGTGACGCAAGACCGGGGTAAAACCCAAGCGCCGCCACCCAATATTCCGTCCCACTATGAATGCGCGCGAGCTGCTCCCGGCCATCCAGGTTGTTCAGTTCGACCATCAGGTCCGGGTCGTAGGGCTTCTCGGTGATTGTCGCACAGTAGTCTTCCCAGCATTCGCGGGTGCGGTGATCAAAGTAGAGCACCGGCAGGGTGTAGACCGGGCTGAGGAGTTCAATATTCTCAAGCGAGCCCATGGCATCATAGAGCGTCATGATTTCGCGGGTCAGGTCGTCGTAGCTGATGCGGTCCGGGTCATAGGCCATCACAATGGACGCCATATTGGGCAGCAGTTCGAGCACACCGCCGATGCCGGCTTCGCGAATTTTCGCGGTTAGCGAATGAACCAGAAAATTCAGGTCGAAATTCAGCTCGTCGCCGAGCTCCATTTCAATGTAGCGATCACCGCCAGGCAAGAATCGCGGTTCGTCATATATCATCAGCGGTTCTTCCGCCCCTGTTTCCGGCGCCGGCCTGCGTGCTGACGCATCCCCTCAGTCAAGCCTTGTTTTTACCCCGATACCATCAATGGCGCCACTGCCTACCGAATATGGCCTGCGGCAATACGCCTGATGCACGGGGCCGTGGTGGTCTATACGGGTGCGCATCCCATGGTATGTTTTCGCCAGCCGCCAACTTTAACGCCCACAGAAGGCGCGCGGTTTTGGGGTTCACGCACGAATGGCCGCCTTGGGCGGGCGAGCCGTTTGGGGGGTTACATGATTATTTTGCCAGCACTACCAGTCCGAAATCAAAATATCGGGATGGTTTACAACGGCGCACATTTTACTGCCGAGGAATGTGACAAGATCGTCGCATCGATTGACCCGGCGGCGTGGCAGGACGGCGGCGTCGGCGGCTATAGCGAAGCGGGTACCGGCACGGTGAACGATGGTGCCCGCCGGTGCAGCGAGCAACGTCTGCCGGTGGACCCGCAGAGCGGGTATCCGTTGAGCCGCATCACCTATGAGGTCTGCAACGTCAATTCCAGTGGTTGGCGCTTCGATCTTGATGGTTTTGTGTCGGACGATATGCCCTACATTATGCGCTACGAGGATACCAATAAGGGGCACTATGATTGGCACATGGACATGGGCCGGGGCCAGAATGCATCGCGCAAACTGGGGTTCTCGATCCAGCTTTCCGACGGCGCGGACTATGAAGGCGGCGATATCGAGTTCCATAACGTAACGCTTGATAAAGAAGCGATTCGGAAGCGGGGCACCCTGGTACTGTTTCCGGCTTACTGGCTGCACCGGGTAACCCCGGTCACCAAAGGGATCCGCCAGGTCGTTGTAGGTTGGGTCCACGGGCCGAGTTACCGATAGGCATCAGGCACGACACAAGGCTGGGAGGCCGAACCATGACAAGTTGGCGCAATCGCAAGACACTCATTCTTTCTCGTACCGATATGATGGGGCTCCTCACACCGGCTGAATATGTCGATTGCGTCGAGACCGCCTATCGTCGTCACGGTGAGGGGCGGTGCTATCTGGAACCCAAAGGCCATATCGTGCTCGACAAGTACCCCGGTGAATGGGAGGTCATGCCGTCCTATATCGAAGAGCCGATAGATGGTGTGGAAGAAGCCGCCGCCTGCAAGTGGGTCTCTATTCGTGAAAACAACCGCGCCAAGTTTGACCTGCCGACAGTTTTTTCCATTCTGGTCTATACCCATCCAGAAACCGGGTTCCCGCTCGCCATTGTTGATGGCAGCTATCACACGATGATGCGGACCGGGGCGTCCGGCGCGGTATCGGTCAAGTGGATGGCCCGCAAGCACGCAAAAGTGCTGGCGCTGGTGGGGGCCGGTGATGTTGGCAAGGGTGCGCTACGCACCTGCGCCGGCGTGCGGGAGTGGGACGAGGTGCGGGTGTGGAGCCGAACCCAGTCGACCCTGGATGAATTCATGGCCAGTGAAGTACCGCTTCACCCGGACCTGAACATCAAGGCATCAACTGACCTGGCGGAGGTCGTGCCCGGTGCTGACGCGGTGGTGACAATGACGACAGGCGCCAACCCGGTTATCCGAAATGACTGGGTGACGCCCGGTATGCACATTGCTGCGCTCGGCTCTGATCTTGCGGGAAATCAAGAGCTGGAGAGTGCGATTTCCAGTCGGGCTCGTATTTTCGTCGATGATATTCGTCAGTGCGTGCCCGATGGCGAGATCAATGTGCCACTAAAAGAAGGCGCCATAACAGAGGCGGATATCGACGGGGAAATTGGTGAGGTCATCTGCGGCACCAAGCCGGGCCGTATGTCCGATGCCGACATCACGCTATTCGATTCAACCGGCATCGCCATTCAAGATTCAGCGACCGTGCCGCTTGAATACGAACGCGCTGTGGCCGCCGGTGTCGGTGTTGAGAAAAAGATGATCTCGACCTGACTGTTTGAGGCTCGCGTCCGGGCCCGCGCCTGCGACGTGCGGTGAAGGTTACTCGGCCGCGCTTGCAGCGTCCCTGGCGGCGCCCTCATGAAGGGCGGTGACAATGCGGTCGGTCGGCAGCACGTCGCCCATGGCCTGAAGAAAAGTGGTCAGCGTCGCGTTGTGCTCTTCATCGTTGCGGGCGGCGTTTGCGTCCTGCACCATCACGGTTTTGAAGGCCAGCGCGGCAGCTTCGCGCGCTGTTGTCTCGCAACAGATGTTGGTCACCGTACCGGTGATCAATACGGTATCGAGCCCGGCATCGCGCAGCGTTTTTTCCAGTTTTCCATTGCTGCCGATGAAAGCGCCAAAGCGGTTTTTCTCCGCCACGATATCGCCTTCGGCGTAATCAAGCGGGGCATAAATGCCGTGACTTTCAACGCCAGTTGACAGGGCATCGCGAAACCGGGTCCCGGCTTCCTCGCCCATGACGTGGTTGAAAAA
>JABJCZ010000008.1 GCA_018668475.1 Alphaproteobacteria bacterium
ATGCCGTCTCGAAAATGCCTATGTGCTGATTGCCGATCATCGTATTTCGGACGCAAAGGCGATGATTGCACTGCTCGAAAAAGTTGCCGAGAAGGGCAAGACACTGCTGGTTATTGCCGATGACGTCGAGGGTGATGCCCTGGCAGCCATGGTCGTCAACCATATGCGTGGTGTCCTCAAGTGTGCTGTCGTCAAGTCACCCTCATATGGTGATCGACGCCGGGCTATCCTTGAGGATATTGCCGTATTGACCGGTGGCGAAATACTTAGTGAAGACCTTGGCAACAAGCTCGAAGATCTGAAAATTTCGCAGCTTGGTCGTGCTAAAAAAGTCGAGATGGACAAATCCGAGACCATGTTGATTGGTGCCGGGGGCAAAAAGGCCGATGTCGAAGCCCGATGTGACCAGATTCGCCGCGCCATGGCTGATGAAGATTCCGAATACGAAGCGGAACGCTATCAGGAACGCCTGGCGCGCCTGGTAGGCGGTGTTGCCATATTAAAGGTTGGCGGCGCTAGCGAAGGCGAGGTCAAAGAGAAGAAAGACCTCGTTGACGATGCCCTGCACGCCACGCGCTGTGCCGTGGAAGAGGGTGTTGTACCTGGCGGTGGCGTGGCTCTATTATATGCGAGCCGAGGCTTGGGTCGCTTGAAGGGCGCCAATGACGACCAGAACTTTGGCATTTCCATTCTGCGGAATTCGCTGGGTGCCGCGGCGGTCGCGATAGCGGACAACGCCGGCGTCAATGGCGATCTGGTTGCGTCCAAATTGCTGGACCAGAAGGATGACAATTTTGGCTACAACGCAGTCACGGGAAAATACTGCGATCTCGTCAAGGCAGGCGTGATCGACCCGGCCAAAGTTGTGCGGACGGCGCTGCAGGATGCGGCATCTGTCGCCTGCGCTATCATCACGACCGAAGCTGCTATCGTTGAAGACGATACGGCGACGTTGCCGAAGGTGCCTGACGATCTCGGCGCCCTCTAGGGTCCGACACCGGCACACCAACGGGCGTCGCTCGGTCAGATAAAGCTACATACCCGCCGCATTAAGTTGCGGCGGGTATTTTTTTGGTTCCGCAGGCCTCTCCGCTCGTCACGAACGCTCTTCGGCCTTGACCGCATCCCAGTGCTGCTCCAGCACATCCAGCCCTACGGCGTTCACCATGTCCCCGTCATTTTCCACACGATCCTCAATGCGCCGAAATCTGCGTTCAAACTTCGCGTTCGCATCGCGCAATGCGGTTTCCGGATTAATATCGAGCTTTCGAGCAAGGTTGGCACACGCAAACAAAAGATCACCGACCTCCTCTTCCAGATGAGGCGAGGGGTGTTCGTCTCCACTGCTATCGGTGCTTTCCTGCATGGCCTCACGAACTTCGTCGGCCTCTTCTTCAATTTTATCCAGAACCTGGGCCGCATTGTCCCAATCAAAACCAACCCGACCTGCGCGCTTCTGAAGTTTCTCGGCTCGCAGCAGCGCCGGCAGTCCTAATGCCACACCATCCAGCGCACTCAACCGGCGGCCGGCGGCCTCTGACTTGGCCGCACGCTCCGCCGCTTTTTGTGTCTCCCACGCATTCGTTTGTGCGGCCGGGCTTTCAATATCCGCGTCGGCGAAAACATGCGGATGGCGGGTCACCATCTTTTTGACAATGGCTGCGGTAACATCCGCAAAGTCGAACGCGCCTTGTTCCGACGCCATCTGCGCATGAAAAACCACCTGAAACAACAGATCGCCCAACTCGTCTTTCAGCGCATCGCAATCGCCTTCGCGTATCGCCTCGGCGACCTCATAGGCTTCTTCAATCGTGTAGGGCGCAATGCTCTTGAATGTTTGCTGCACGTCCCACGGGCAGCCGCCATCCGGAGACCTGAGCCGACTCATGACATCCAGTAAACGCTCGATGTTCACAGCAACCTCTTGGTTCTCGTCTTGCCCCATTTCGCACCGGTCTCCGTCCTGATAATTCGCTGCTGCACTGCCTGGTTGAGCATAGCCGAACGGTCGCATAAATTCTGTGACTCGTACTTGGCAAAACCCGATAGCCTGTAGTCCACAACAATAAGGATTGAGACCCGATGAGCGACAGGAAGCGGTTGGACGGCCAAGTGTTTGTTGTAACGGGTGCTACCCAAGGGCTTGGCGCCGCAATTGCCCGACGTTGTGCCGCAGAGGGTGCCGCCGGCATCGTTGTCTGTGGCCGCAATGAGGGGCGGGCGAGGGCGGTCATCGACGAGCTGAAAGCACTCGGCTGCGATGCCATAGCCGCCATCGGCACACTTGCAGATATTGATTACTGCAATGAAATATTCGCCATTTGCCGTGATCACTTTGGCCGCGTGGACGGATTGGTCAATGCTGCCGGACACAACGTGCCCGGCACAATCGACAACACCAGCGCCGAGTTGTGGGACGAAATGTTTGCGGTCAATGCCCGGGCGCCATTCCTGCTATCCCAAAATGCCGTCGGCATGATGAAGGAGGGCGGACACCCCGGTTCCATCGTCAACATTCTCTCGATTGCTATTCATGGCGGTATGCCGACGCTTACGCCTTACGCGGCGTCCAAAGGAGCGCTGGCGACACTGACCCGAAATGTGGCTTGCTCGGAAAAGAAGCATCACATCCGCTGCAACGGGATCGTGCTCGGATGGACCGATACACCTGGGGAAGGCGAATTCCAACGCCTGGAAGGCAAGAACGACGCCGACAATTGGCAAGAAAAAGCATCGGCCGAGCTGCCGTTTGGGCGGTTAATTTCGCCGGAAGATGTCGCTGCTTTTACTGCCTTTTTGCTGAGCCCGGAAGCCGGCGTCATGACTGGAGCCCTCGTGGAATACGATCAGCTGGTGCTTGGAACCTTTGATATCTGAGTGCGATTTTGTTGCGCGGGCAGTGTTCGTCGAGCGTTGAACGGCCGCGACCCAGATATCAGTAGGGCCTTCGTGGCGGGGAAAATTGGGTGGGCGAGACCAAAATTCGACAAATCTAATATCACCACCCGCGCATCCATAATGCGCATAATGTATATTATGGTAAATTATTCGCATCAAAGAGTGGCGGTATCGATTTCCATGCCGTCAACGCCCGGCACCACGTTATCTGGCAGTTCGGCAAGCAGCGTTTCGTAATCAAACTGATGCGACATATGAGTCAGCACCGTCAATTTCGGTTGCACTCGCTCTATTAGCGCCAATGTCGCGTCAAGATGCGCATGGGTTGGATGTTCGCGATAACCCAGACAATCGACAATCCAGAGCTTAACGCCGGCCAACACCCCGAACGCATCTTCATCCAGCGTTTTGACGTCCGTGGAATACGCGACGTCTTTGCCAAACCGAAACCCTGTGGTCACCGAACGCCCATGACCTTGTTCAAATGGAGCCACGCTCACGTCCCCAACCGCAAACGCATCGTCTATGATCACCGGCGTCAGGCTCGGCCGGGTCCACCATGTGCCATCCGGCGGTGCGAACACATACTCAAACCGCTCACGAATCGAGGCCATCGTCGGCGCCGTGCCATAAGCCGAAATAGCGGCGTTCATCTGGTAATTGACGGACCTGAGATCATCAAGGCCGTGCACATGGTCAGCATGTGCATGGGTATACAGCACGGCATCCAGTGATGTGACACGCGCATCGAGCAATTGCTCACGTAAATCCGGTGACGTATCCACGAGAATCGATTTTTCGCCGGATTTGACCAGAATAGAAACGCGCCGACGTCGGTTACGCGGATCGTCAGAAAGACAAACGTCGCAATCGCATCCGATCATCGGAACGCCGCTCGACGTGCCACATCCGAGAATCCGGATTATCATGTGTTTTCAATCTCTTTCGAATCGGCCTTCGAAAACAGATTGAAAAAATTGACAGTGCTCGTCGCAGCCAAAGTCTCGACCGACACACCTTTCAAGTCAGCCATCACGGCGGCGGTATCAGCGACGAAGGCGGGTTCATTCCGCTGGCCACGGTTGGGTACCGGCGTCAGGTATGGGGCATCCGTTTCCACCAGAATTCGGTCGAGGGGCACTTTGGCCGCTATGGCCCGCAGTTCATCTGCCTTCTTGAACGTCACAATCCCCGAAAAAGAG
>JABJCZ010000082.1 GCA_018668475.1 Alphaproteobacteria bacterium
GAAGTGCATGACGAGGCGGAGCTGGATCGCGCTTTGGTGATCGAACATGGCGTGTCGCTGATCGGTATTAATAATCGCAATCTCAAGACCCTCGACGTTGATCTCGCGACATCCGAACGGTTGGTCCCGCGCGTGCCGGCGGGAATGGATGTCGTTTGCGAAAGTGGTATTTATGGGCATGCGGACGTCATGCGCATGGCGAAAACGGGTGTACGTTGTTTTCTCGTCGGGGAATCGTTGATGCGCGAGGACGATGTAGCCGCCGCGACATCGGCATTGCTGGGCCGACCGAACACGTGGCGCTCCGCAAGTGGAGACTGAGCAATGGCAGATAAACTTACTCACCTTGATGATCAGGGTCATGCCCACATGGTTGACGTCGGAGACAAGGCAGTCACCCGACGCACTGCGACTGCCTGCGCCACTGTGGAAATGAAGCCTGAAACATTGCGTCTGATTTTGGACGGCGACGTGCCCAAGGGGGACGTGTTTGCCGTTGCCCGGCTGGCCGGGATCATGGCGGCCAAAAAGACCTCCGACCTTGTGCCATTGTGCCACCCGCTCGCCCTGTCTGCGGTGGAGGTGGAATTGATCGGCGACGCGACGCGAAATGCTGTGGACATTACTGCGACTTGCCGCCTCGACGGCAAGACCGGTGTTGAGATGGAGGCGTTGACAGCCGCATCTGTCGCGGCCTTGACGGTATATGACATGTGCAAGGCTGTTGATCGTGGCATGCAAATATCCGGTGTCCGGTTGCGCCACAAGTCTGGCGGCAAGTCCGGCGATTTTCACGCGGATTAGGTGGTACAACGATGATCCCTGTTGCTGAAGCGGTTGCCCGCATTATTGATGCGCTCGATGTCTTGCCGGCTGAGACCGTCGGGCTCGATGCGGGGCTTGGACGGGTGCTCGCCGAGGATGTTCGGGCACGTCGCACGCAGCCACCGTTCGCCGTTTCTGCAATGGATGGTTACGCGGTCCGCGCGGATGATATTGGTGAGGTCCCCGTGGTGTTGCGCCAGATCGGGGCAGTGCCGGCAGGCCAAAAGTTTGAAGGCCGTGTCGGTGCCGGCGAAACGGTCCGTATATTTACTGGTGCCCGGATGCCGGATGGCGCTGACACCATTGTCATCCAGGAAGATACGACGACCGTTGGTGACGCGATCAGCGTTTTGACGTCATCTTCCCTGGGCACATACGTGCGCGCTGCCGGCCTCGATTTTTCCGAGGGTGATGTCGGACTGCAGTCGGGGGTTCGTTTGACTGCTCGCAGCCTTGGCCTGATAGCGGCGATGAATGTGCCTTGGTTGCGCGTGCGACGCCGGCCCCGAGTGGCCATTCTCTCCACCGGCGACGAGATCGTCATGCCAGGCGACCCTGTCGGCGAGAACCAGATCGTCAGTTCAAACGGAAATTCACTGGCTGCCGCCGTGCGGAGCTTTGGTGGTGACCCTGTGCAAATCGGTATCGCAGGTGACAACCGTAAATCCCTGCTGGCCATGATCAGTGCGGCGCGTGGAACTGATCTGTTGGTAACAACAGGTGGGGCATCGGTCGGAGAACACGACCTCATTCGTGAGGTGCTTGGTGAGGCCGGGATGAACCTCGACTTCTGGCGGATCGCCATGCGCCCCGGCAAGCCGCTGATGTTCGGCAAATTGGGTGAAACGCCTGTCTTGGGGCTGCCAGGCAATCCAGTTTCGTCCTTAATCTGTGCGCAGATATTCCTGCGCCCCGCCCTGGTTCGTATGCTTGGCGCAACGCTTGACGATGTTGCTCGCAACGGCCGGGCGCGTCTGACCCGTGCATTGCCGCAAAACGACCAGCGAGAGGATTACATCCGGGCCTGTCTTGGAACAGCGCCCGATGGCACACTCGAGGTCGAACCGTTTAGCCGACAGGACAGTTCGATGGGTTCCCTTCTCGCCCATGCCAATGCACTGGTAGTGCGTCAACCGCGCGCCGAAGCGGCAGACGTTGGTGATGTGGTCGATATCATGTGTCTCGATCAGGGCACTCCTAGCATATAGCGGCGTCGATACGCTGATCGCCAATTAGGCAGACAAATCGTCATTATTTCTTTGAGCCGTTGTTGACACATTGCGCGAACCAAACTAGAACTTCTGGCAAGAGTTTTCCTTTTGTTCATGTTTTGGGGGCTTAAATTATGCTGACGCGCAAACAGCTGGAACTTCTTCTCTACATTGATTCCTATCTGCGTCAGCACGGCACGGCGCCGTCTTTCGAAGAAATGAAAAAGGCCGTGAACCTGAAATCCAAATCCGGGATTCACCGACTGGTATCGGCACTTGAGGAGCGCGGTTTTCTGCGCCGTCTGCCGCATCGGGCGCGTGCACTTGAGGTCGTGAAGATGCCGGCGTCCGTTAGGCCAGTGCAGGACGCGCCGAGCCACGGGTTCAAGCCAAATGTCATAGAGGGCCGGTTTGGTCAGCCAGCCGATGACCCGCGGGACCAAATGCCATCCGAATCCGAAAATGTGGCACTGCCGCTCTACGGCCGGATTGCCGCCGGCTTGCCTATTGAAGCCCTTCGGGACGAGACGAATACGATAGATGTCCCCGGCAGCATGATTTCGTCCGGGGAATATTACGCCCTGGAAGTGGACGGTGAATCGATGATCGAGGCCGGTATTCTTGATGGCGATATTGCCGTTATCGAACGTACCGAGACGGCCGAGAATGGGACCATCGTGGTCGCACTTGTCGATGACAGCGAAGTGACGCTGAAGCGGATTCGCCGCAAGGGTGAATCGATCGCACTGGAGCCGGCCAACATCGACTTTGAGACCCGTATATTCGGTCCAGGCCGCGTGCAGGTTCAGGGCCGCCTGAAGGGGATCATGCGCGACTACGGTTGATCCGCCGGTTTTGATTTGCGTTTTGCCGCGGATATTGGCGGTAGGACCCAGGGCCGTGCGCCACGTATCTGTGCGACAGTCTCAATCCGCGCACCACTCTCAGAGTTGAGATAGACGGCGTGCGCCCCGCTCCGCCAAAGATCGAATCTGTCGATGACCGTCGACGGCCCATCACATGGCTGGAATATCGGCACACTGGCCACGACAATATCGGCGACCCCGCAATCTTCAGTCAGCGCATCGGGCTGGCGGATGAACGCTATTTTGTTTCCTTTGTATTCAGCACTGCAGGCCAAGGCGTCGCATCGCATGTTGGTAGAGCCGATATTTGCGTGCTTTGATTTTGAAGCGCCAGGCCAGTAAAGGGCAGTTTTTTGCGCATTGCGCCGCAGCCACATTTCAGCCGCAAATCGTGACTCACGATCATCGGACAGGCTGAGCGCACCGGCTTCATCACGGAGCGCGATTAACTTGCCATCGGAGTTGATCAGAATGTCTGGTCGTTCCGCAGTCGACCAGATTATACCGCCGGCCATAATTGCGCCGATGCCGAGCAGCCGCAGTCCGGTTTGGCGCCAGATACACAGCCAACAGCCACCCAGTGCAACGGCGACGAGGGCAGCAGTGGGCATGGCCGGTGCCAGTGATATGGCGCCTGGCAGGTTTGAAATTGTCTCAGCGATGTAGGCGACACCTTCCAGCCCCCAGACCATCGGCACGAGTCCAATGACCTCACCGCCAAATGGCATCAAGACCAGCGAGATAACCCCGAAGGGCATGACCCACAGCGCGGTTAGCGGCACCGCCAAAAGGTTAGCAATCAGCCCGAAGTCAGCAAATCTTCCAAAATGCATCAGCGCGAAGGGACCGGTCGCCAACCCTGCCACCAGCGTCGTGATGCCAATACCGGCGATATAGATCATAGGCCTGCGGGCGAGTGATCCCTCCCCGTCCCAACGAGAAAAATGGCGTCGCAGAACCTCATAAACCGCGATCAGGGCGGTAGCTGCCGCGAACGACATTTGAAAACTCGGGCCAAGTAGACTTTCCGGTGCAATAAGTAGCAATATGGCCGCCGCCCAGGCGATCAGCCTGACAGACAAGCTGGAACGGTCGACAAGTACGGCCGCCATGATCAGACCCGTCATCAGGAAGGCACGCTGGGTTGGAATGCTGGCGCCGGCCAGCAACACGTAGACCAGTGCACCGATGATCGCGCACATTGCCGCCCACTTCTTGATGGGGTAACGGAGCGCCACAGGCTCGATAAGCGCCAGCAGCCCCCGGGCTGTGAAGAACAGGATGCCCGCCACCAGGCCAATGTGCAGGCCGGAAATCGCAAGCAGATGCGCCAGACCGGAACCGCGCATTGCATCGATAGTTGGTTTCGGAATTGCACTTCTATCGCCTGTGAGCAGTGCTGCAGCGAGTCCGCCGGCAGCCCCGGCGTCCACGGCCAGAACTCGTCCCGCAATGGCATTGCGTGCGCCCGCGAGCCAGCCGCTGAAACTGCTGCCGGCCCCTCCGGCTGAAGGGTCCGCACGCCGAACGTAGCCAAGCGAGAAGCCTACACCGCCAATTTTCTGGAAATACGCCTGGCGGGCAAAGTCCCATGCGCCGGGGATGACCGGAGCCGACGGGGGACGAATTACCACTCTGGCGGTTACCCAATCACCCGGCAATGGCCGGTAGTCGATCGTTGTGGCGCCACTAGCGGGCTCGGTGACGCCGCCTACTCCGTCGACCGTACCAAGAGTTAGTACCGTGGGAACAGGCGCGGAAATCCGAACCCGTGCTGGCGTGTCCGCCGGCGCCAGATCAGCGATGGTAAGCTGCTCCAAAACAATGCGCTGGCGACCATCTCCGGCGCCGATCCAGGCGATTCTCCCGGTAACCGACGTAGGTCCGATTTCGGCCACCAGGATGGGTTCCTGCACGAGGTTGGTGCGGAGTAGCGCCGCGCCAAAACCGACGCTTATGATTGTTGCGGTCAGTAGTCCCAAATAGAACGCGTCATGCCGTCGCAAAGCCCACGTGGCGCTGCCGGCTACGCCGAGCGAGATAGCGCCACTCCAGAGGGGTGGTTCAGCCGGCAACACGAAATAGAGGCCGATACCGATGGCCATCAGAACCGGGATGAACAATGGCCAACGATCACGGTCGTCGCCGATGCTGCGGACAGCCCAGCGAACTGTAATCGTGCTGAACTGCCGCACTTTCTGCGCGATGCGTTCCATCCCCCTCTTCGTCTCCTCGGTTCCCACCGATTTGATCTGACCGGTGAATATGCTAAACCGCCCGCGCGGCTACCTGTAGCAGTCCTTTTCAATAATTTTTGCAGTTGGAGACCCGTGGATGTCCGTCATCACACGATTTGCCCCTTCGCCGACCGGTTATTTACATCTGGGTGGTGCCCGCACGGCACTCTTTAACTGGCTCTTCGCCCGCCACCATGGCGGCCAGTTCCGGCTGCGCATCGAGGATACTGATCGGAAGCGCTCAACCGACGAGGCGATTGGTCAGATTATCGACGGGATGCGTTGGCTCGGTCTCGATTGGGATGGTGACATTGTCTACCAGTTCGCCGGCGTCGCCCGGCATGCGGAGATTGCCCGGCAGTTGTTGGAAAGCGGTGGTGCTTATCATTGTTACTGCTCACCGGATAAGTTGACGGCCATGCGAGAGCTCGCTCGGGCAGAGGGCCGCCCGGTGCGGTATGACGGTACCTGGCGGGA
>JABJCZ010000083.1 GCA_018668475.1 Alphaproteobacteria bacterium
ACCGGTCATCGCATAGAGCCATTCAAGCTCACGCTTGACCTGCAGTGCCAGTTCGCGCGTCGGCGCGACAACCAGCGCAAGTGGAATCTCGGCGCGCGCGAAGCGTTCGGCGCCGGCAAGCAGCGTCGGTGCGACCGCAAGGCCGAAGGCCACGGTCTTGCCAGATCCCGTCTGCGCGGATACCAGCAGATCGGCATCGCCAAGCTCGGGGTCGAGCACCGCCTGTTGTACAGGGGTCAAGACGTCATAGCCGCGTTGTTTCAGGGCCTCGCTTAGCGCCGGAACGATGTTTTTTGTATCTGTCATGTTGTTCATAGCGGCCTTGTAGCGCATATCGGGCGCCAACTGTTGCAGAAGTGCAAAAGCAGTCGATCGTACCCCTCGCGCATCAAGCCGACATTCCCCGACAGTGCGCTGGAGCTGATTATGAGGAATTCGCCGATGGAAATGCAGGTTCGTCCATGCCGCTTGCCCAGACAGGGTATTTATCCATCACACCCAAAAATCGATCCGACTCAAGAATGTTTTGCAACCAGTGTTGGAGGCCAGACAGATCGAGCGCGTTGAACCATTCGCGATCAGTGTTGGCAAACTGGCGAATGAACGGCGAGATTGCCGCATCGGCAAAGGTAAATTTGGCGCCACTGAGGTAAGCGGTTTTCAATAGGCGTGCGTTCAGTTTTTTCAAAAATACGACCCCTTGGGCGCGATGATGAAGTGGGTCTGGCAATTCGTAACGCGGCGGATATTTATAGCGATCAAGGTTGTCTTTAAACTGTCCGTCGTTTTCGGCAATCAGCGCACGAATATCATCGCGGCCGTAATTCAGCGGTGCCAGCCATCCTTCCGGATCGTTCTGTTCGAGTGCCCAGTGCATAATCTCCAGGCTTTCCTCGATTATCTCTGCATCCGGCAATACCACTATTGGCACGGTGCCCTTCGGTGACACCGCGATCATCTCTGGCGGCTTCTCGCGCAAGACAACCTCGCGCAATGCGCATGTCTGACCACTAACGGCTATCGCCATACGCGCCCGCATTGCATAGGGACATCGTCGAAAGGAATACAAAATGGGCAGCTCGCCCGGCATGCTGCTCACCTCACTCGTCACAGTCGGATGACGTCTTGGTGGGCTCATCAGCCCTGCCAGGATGCATCCCGTTTTGGTCCTTCGCCAGCTTGATCTGAGTCCGCCTGGCGGCATATCGTGCGCGCTGTTTGTCGGTGCGCGGGTCGATGCAATGATCACACGACACGCCAGCAACATAATTGGTGGACAAGCGTCCGGCGGCGTTAACGGGCGATCTGCATACCTGGCACTGTACATATTCGCCAAGTTCCAGATCATGCTTCACTGACACGCGGTCATCGAAGACGAAACACTCTCCGCGCCAACGGCTTTCGGCCTCGGGGATATCCTCCAGATACTGCAATATGCCCCCCTTCAGGTGGAAGACATCATCGAAGCCCCGCTCCTTCAGGTATGACGTAGCCTTCTCGCATCGAATACCGCCCGTGCAGAACATGGCCACTTTTTTGGTTTCCAGTTCAGCGCGATGAGTCTCGAACCACTGCGGCAATTCACTGAAACTCTCCGTTTTTGGATTGATGGCGCCCTCAAAGGTGCCAATCGTTACTTCGAAGTCGTTGCGGGCGTCGATGACCATCGTTTCCGGGTCGGCAATGAGTTCATTCCAGTCTTCAGGCGCAACATAAGTGCCCACGCTTGCCAGCGGATCAACACCCGGCACCTTCATGGCGACGATCTCTTTCTTCAGGCGAACTTTCAGCCGATGGAACGGCATGCTCTCGGCATGCGATTCCTTATGCTCCAGCTGCATAGAATTCGGCAACGCGCGCAAAACCTCCAACGCAGAATCGACACCCACGCGCGTGCCCGCGAGAGTTCCATTGAAGCCCTCGGAGGCCAGCAAGACCGTTCCTTTCAGGTCATACGCCGAGAGCTGCGCCAGCAATGGCGCGCGCAACGCTGCAGGGCCTTCGAAGCGCGTAAAATGATAAAATGTGGCAACTATGATGTCTGTCATAACTGCCAATATATGCGGCAACTACCGAAGAAAAAAACCGGCAAAATTCCGCCCTCGAATTTCATGCGAATCACGATGCGGAACCGCCTGCCAAAGCCGGATGCTGATTGATGGGATTTGTATCTCTGTTTTTCCGAAACACGTCCCGGTTCGACGTGGCGAAGAGGCTCAAGCGAAATTTTTCTTGGATGGGTCTTCTCAGCGGTGTCACAGAGCATTGACCACGCGAGACCCTATCGAAAAATTGCAATGCCAATTGTCCGCTGCGGTCTGCCGTGTCTGTGGTCTCTGGTTCATCTTCGCTCCCTTCGGTCACTACGATGAGTCGGAATTCCTCCCTTGTGAAAACCCGCAGATTTTCCTTGTGAAAACCCGCAGATTTTCCCCGAAGGCGCTGACGTCAGACCGATTTTGTGGCAGTTAGCTCCCTATTTTCGATCAATTGGCGCACAAATCGAATATGCAACCGCAACTGATAGAGCTGATCCGTATACCCCAACGGAACTTCGATGCCTCCAACCTCGGCCTGCAATTCGTACAATATCTCCAATATTCTTGCGCGCTCAACATCAGATGTTTCGGCCCGTGCAGCGGCTTCGGCGACGCGAACGTTTTCGTACCAGCGGTAGATCCGACGCCGCACACGCCACCGAAGAAAAGGCGGAGCAAATCTCACAAACGGCAGCAGAACTGTGGCGATTGGAATCAGCAGAACAATTAGGCGTTGCACAAGATTGGCGGCCCAAAACGGTAAATACTGGTGCAGAAAACCGGGACCGTTCTCGAAATACCGCGCAGCATCGTCACTCACGGGGAAGTCCGCATAACGGGGCGACGGGAACTCGCCAGGGGCGGAAAATAAGCCGCCGCCACCGTGAATTTTGCGAGCAGCCTGCAAGAGAAGCGAGGCAATAGCCGGGTGTAAGTTATCGTGCGCAACCAAATTGGCGGTCGTAGCGAGCAGCGAAACCGTTCCAGGCGGAATGTTCTGCCTCGGGTCAATAATTCCCTCAGGCAGCGTCTCCACCGAAAGAAAATGATATAATCGTGAAAAAGCCTCGGTGTGTGGGAGCGCCGCCAATTTCTATACCCGGCGTCGTCACTAATTCGCGGATAACTGGCGCGTACCCACCAACGAAGGCGGCGGCGTCGATATCACCCGCCACCAAGGCCTTTGCCGCCTGCTCACCACCTAGATAATAACGCTCCAGGGCATCGTCGTCATACGACATGGACAGCAGGTTTCGGACGAGATCACTGGTGCCGCTTCCTTTAGCGCCGATCGCTATGCGAAAGCCAGTGAGACCGCGTGACGGCGAAGGGCGTTTGTCCACCCGAACGAACAGCCAGAGAGGTTCTGGGTAGAGGCTTGCGAGCGATACGAGATTCGGATGATCATCCTTGTTGCCAATACCTCCTTGAAGGAACGCAATGTCGACCCTGTCGTCATCGTTTGTGAGCCGCTGCAGGTTGTCCAGCGATCCTGACGATTCAACGAGCTCGACCTCGATACCATCGACGGCCAAGGCGGCTTTATATTGTTTACCGAGCGCGGCGTAAGTGCCCCCCGGTGCCCCAGTTGCCATACGTATGTTTGATGGCGGTGCAGGTCTGACAAAATAAGCGGCTACGGCAAAGCCGGCGAGAACAACCAGGACGAACGCCAGATAAGATTTGAAGGCCGCCCTCACTCGTCGACTATCCCCACTCCGCATCGAAAAAACTCACATTAATTTCAAACTTCTTGCCGGCCAGCACCCTCACTCCTGGAGCGCTCCTGGACGATGCCCAGACCGGTATCGATAATAACTTTGAGGACTGGAATATATAACCCCTCGCCCGCCGGTTTACGAGACCAGCACCCAGACGACTTCTTCGAACCCACCCTCCAAGGCTCCTACGTTCCATATCGCGACTGATGGATAGCTGCCCGCACAGGGCAAAGGCCTTAACTAGGTTCTGCCTTTGATCGGGGGAACTCAGGTCTCGCGATAGCGCTAACACCCGGCCAAGCGGTCCCTAGGACGGGATCTGCAGTACGTTCATGTGTGGGCAAGTAGATGGCACTAAAATCCTACGTCAGATGAACGGGTCGTGGGACCACTGTAAAAGCGCTTGCCGCTGCCTTGGGCGACAGAAGATATCACCGGGTTCACAGTTGGCGCGGATCTGACCGGCATGGCGGGAAAAGCTGCGCCAGCGTTTGATCTGCTTGTCATCAATTCCCGGCATACGCCGCCCCAGATAATATCGGCAATAC
>JABJCZ010000084.1 GCA_018668475.1 Alphaproteobacteria bacterium
ACCGGTCAGGTTTTTGTGACGAACCTTGCCCCGGAACCGCGCGCGATCCGGATCGAAATTGTGCAAGAGCATGATAGCCCTGTTCATTTTCCCGTTTGGCAAGGCGTCCTTGCGTCTGGCGCCAGCGCGTCGGCTCGTTTCTACGATGGAGGAGCATCGTATTCAGAATTGAAGGTTTCAGCGGCCCCGCCCGCAGAACCGTCCGCCTGGCTGAGCGGCTCCAGTGGTGTGAGTACTTACGGCCACCGCTCCAGGGCGGCAGTTGGCAATGGCGAGATATCAATTCGAGAGGTCAACGGAATCGGCAGCGCAGCAGACCTGTTCTCCGCGGCGCGGGATGTCTTGTCCTGTTTTCGGGGGGAGCGCGCTCGTCGGGCGCAAAGGGCAGCCACCCGGGAGACGAGGGAGAATGCCGTTGACCGGGAATAAACAACCAGTGCCAACCGCAGACGCCCCCGCCGCTAATCGACGGCAGGGCGTTGTTCGCCGTTGGCTCGCGCCGATCATCCTCCCGCCGCTGGTCGTCGCCAGCGTGCTTGCGGCCATATTTTTTCTGTTGAATGCCAGAGACTGCCGCACTGGTGCATTTCATGTGACAAATCTGCGTGCCCAACCTGTAATCCTGACCATCACGGCCACAGGCGATGTCAAAGATATCCGTACCGGCGAAAGACACCCGGTTACGATACCTATCTGGCTCGGCACGCTGGAGCAAAACGAGAAACACACTGCTGGATTTGATACGCAAGGGCTGCACGGGGCGGACATTGAGTTTTCAGCCCGAAACAAAGCCGGTGCCGCGATCGGAACGGAACGCATTTCTGCATTTTCGACATTTGGCTACCGGCGCGACCTGACAATTCAGGACACCGGCATCGTGTTTCCCACCCTTCCCGCCGGTTTCGGCACGCATTCTTCAGGCCTCGCAGTTCTTGGCGATCTCTTATCCTGCACCCGGGTCTTTGGCGACCACGTGAGACCGCAAGATCGCTTGGCCACAAACAGCAAGAATGAGGGAACCTGAAGCCCCCACGTCCGCGCCCGGCTTCTACTTCACCCAGGTTTCGGACCAGGCGAGGCAGCAGGAGGAGGACGGGTGGCCGGCCATTTCGTTGGCGAAGGGGGTGCCGGCGGCTTTGCGGCCGGCGACGTCCAGCGTGGCGGCGCGGGTTGGTGCCAGGCAACTGTAAACGCCCCACTCGCCGGTCACATCATTGCCCGCCGGGATCCGCAGCATGTAGGGCGTGCCGATGTCGGTCCATTCCATCGTGATGATGCCGTCGTCGCTTTCCACGATTTCGCGGTAGGGGCCGGCGACCGTGCCCTCGCTGGAAAATGTCGCCGGGCGGATGGCCATGGTCTTGTCGGCAAACGGCGGGTTGAGAATGGCTTCCAGCTCCTGCAGCCAGCGCACCATATCTTCGTTGTCGGCATAGAGCCGCACCTCGCCATCGATCGCATCCGAGCGCAAAAAAAGCGCCGTGCCCGGCCCACCCGGTGAGATCAGCGCGCGCCAGTGGGCGCCGACAGTCGTCTCCTTCTTGCTGGCCAGATCGGTCTTCAGGCGGAGGAACGAGTTTTCGCCGGTAAAGTAGATGGTTGACGGGTCAACCGGGGATAATCCGGGTGCGGTGTCGCTCATGATGTGGGCCTCTTCTGAAGTGGGCAGGTTATTTGCGCCGAGGGTCGCACGAAATATGCCGCGCCGCCCAGCCAAAAGCGGATGCCTTGTGTTTGGTGCCGTGGAATACCCGTGTCGCACCATGGCAAAAGTGCGTGCCTGGCACTTTTCCACGCGCGTCAGAACGTGCATGATAGGCGCTTCGCCGGCGGCCTCGCGAGGGGGCCAACGGCCCGCATTCACTATTCATCAGGAACACCGCCATGCCGTCGTTTGATATCGTCTCCAAGGTTGAGCTGCCAGACATCGACAACGCACTGCAATCCGCCATGCGCGAGATTGGCCAGCGTTATGATTTCAAGGGCTCGGAATGCTCGATCGAGCGCACCGATGACAACACGCTCATCATCCGCGCCGATGATGATTACAAGCTCGGTCAGGTGCAGGAGCTGCTGCGCGGCCACCTCGCCAAGCGCAAGGTCTCCTCCGGGTTCTTTGATTTCAAAAAGCCCGAAG
>JABJCZ010000085.1 GCA_018668475.1 Alphaproteobacteria bacterium
GGTCCCAATTGGCGTCGGCGATCTTGATCAGGTCCGGCGCGGCGAGGTTGGCGAGATTTGGAAATACGGTCGCGAGTGGCTGCCCGGCATGACGCTCGCCAGTCAATATCGACAACTCGTACCCATCATGACCCGCGATCAGGCGCAAAAGTTCGCCCCCTGAATAACCGCTTGCCCCCAATACGGCGGCCCGAATGCCACCCGTCGTCATGCCTGTCGTTGTCATTGGAACTGATCCCTGAGTCCAGAAAAGTTACACGCCCTCAATAACAAAAAGGGCGTCCCACCTTTCGGCGGAACGCCCCATAATAAAAGCGTCGCACGTTCCGCGAAAGATTAGCGCTTCGAGAACTGGAAGCTTCGGCGTGCCTTGGCTCGGCCGTACTTCTTCCGTTCCACAACACGGCTATCTCGTGTCAAAAAGCCACCTGACTTCAGAACCTTCCGCAGGTCCGGCTCACGCAAGACCAATGCCTTGCTGATGCCATGACGCACCGCGCCGGCCTGGCCCGAGAGGCCACCACCACCAACACGACAAATAATATCAAATTGGCCGCCACGCTCCGATGCAGCGAACGGCTGGTTGACGATCATGCGAAGTGCCGGGCGTGCGAAATAAGTTTCGATATCACGACCATTAACGACGATCTTACCACTGCCCGGCTTTAGCCAGACCCGGGCGACCGCGTCTTTACGTTTGCCCGTAGCATAGGTCCGACCTAATTCGTCGATCTGCGGCACAACTTCCGAAACTTCGGTGACTTGTGCGGCGTCCCCCAATGCTTCGAGGCTATCCAGCGTCTGGGTTTCCTCAGCCACGGAGCGAACTCCTCTTATTCTTCGAATTCATTGCAGCAATATCGAGTATCTCGGGCTTCTGGGCTTCGTGCGGATGCTCAGCGCCAATATACACTTTAAGATTCGACACCTGCTGGCGGCCCAATGGTCCTTTCGGGATCATGCGCTGCACAGCCTTTTTGACAATCGCTTCCGGCCGTTTGCCGGCCAGCACCTTGGCGGCCGTGCGGCTCTTGATGCCGCCGGGATACCCGGTATGCCAAAAGTAGGTTTTCTTCTCCATCTTGCGGCCGGTGAGCTTCACCTTCTCCGCATTGATGATGATGACGTTATCACCGCAGTCCATATGCGGCGTATAGGTCGGCTTATGTTTGCCACGCAAACGGTTTGCCACCTCTGCGGCCATCCGGCCAAGTACGAGATCCTCAGCATCGACGAGAATCCATTTCTTCTCGATCTCGGATGCCTTGGCGCTGTATGTCTTCATTGTTCGCTCCGGTTCGCAAAGCGCGAGCAAGGTGCACCGCAATGGGCACCCTCAGATAAGGCGCGCAATATGGCACGAATTTCTGCACAGTCAACAGGAATAAATACTGTATTTCAAAGCGTTATATAATAGGTAAAATAATACCTATTCACGCCGCGCCATGGCGTCAGGGCGCATATAACTGGCCCTTTACCAATCCACGCCCATTGTTCATCCTCAGGCACTGAGCCACACGAAACAGGCGACTATGACCGACGACACCCCACCAGAGGCCCCGCTGACGCGCACGGACAATGCCGGTATCACGACCCTCACCTTGAATAGGCCGGTTGCCCACAACACGCTCTCCATCGCGTTGCTGAGTTCGCTACAGACGCAACTGGACCAAATTGCGACCGATGCGACGACCCGGGTTGTCATCATCGCCGCGCAGGGGAAATCGTTCTGCGCCGGCCATGATGTGAAGGAAATGCGGGCCAATCCGGCCCGGCAAGCTCATCAGGCCCTGTTCGATCAATGCGCCCGCATGATGCTGAGCATCGTCAATTCGCCAAAGCCCGTCATTGCGCGGGTCCAGGGCATGGCGACGGCAGCAGGTTGCCAACTGGTCGCAAGTTGCGACCTTGCAATTGCCAGTGAAAGTTCGGGGTTTTGCACGCCGGGGGTCAATATCGGGCTGTTCTGCTCCACACCTATGGTCGCCCTCAGCCGCAACGTGCCGCGCAAAGTCGCCATGGAGATGCTGTTGACCGGCAACGTGATGACGCCGGCGACCGCAGCGCAATGGGGCCTGATCAACCGGGTCGTTGCGGACGATGTTCTGATTGACGAAACCGAGGCCCTCGCCGCGCAGATCGCCAGCAAATCATCGATGACGCTCGCTACCGGCAAAAAGGCCTATTACGAACAGATCGACATGTCTCTCGCCGATGCCTATAGCCATACCGGCAGGGTAATGGCGGAAAACATGATGGCGCACGACGCCATTGAAGGGATCGACGCGTTTCTCGAAAAACGCACGCCGATCTGGCAGGACCGTTGAGGCTGATATGACTGAAAACGTGGCAGGACCCAGCGAGAGCGATCTCGTCTATTTACCGGCGCACGACCGGTATCACGACGATGAGATTCACAGCGTTCTCTCCAGCGTGAATACGATCGCCATGGTGGGCGCGAGCGCGCTGTGGCGCCGCCCCAGTTATTACGCCATGAACTATCTGCAGAAGAAGGGTTTTCGGGTTATCCCGATCAACCCAACAAGGGTCGGCGAACAAATTCTGGGCGAGACGGTCTATGCGTCACTGACGGATTGCCCCGCTCCAGTTGATATGGTTGACGTATTCCAATCGTCGGAGCGGGCCTATGCCGTTGCCGAAGAAGCCGTTGCCAACAAGGACCGGTTGGGCCTTCGCGTTCTCTGGATGCAATTGGCCGTCCGCAACGATCGCGCGGCAGAACTCGCCGAGGACGCTGGGTTCACTGTTATCATGAACCGCTGCCCGAAGATTGAGTTTGGCCGCCTTTCGGGCGAGTTGAGCTGGGCGGGCATCAACTCTGGTGTCATTAGTGCGAAACGACTGAGGCCCATTAGAAAATGAGTGACCCAAGAATAACGGCGAGAAGCGACGCACCATTTGACGCCTCACCAAACCCGGATTACGGCATCGAAACCCTGTCCGTCCACGCCGGTGCGCGGCCCGACCCGACCACCGGGGCTCGTTCCACTCCGATTTTTCAAACCACGGCCTATGTTTTTGATGATGCCGACCACGCGGCGGAGCTGTTTAACCTCCAGACGTTCGGCTTTATCTATTCCCGTCTCACAAACCCGACCGTGGCGGTTCTGGAAGAGCGCGTTGCCGCACTTGAAGGTGGGCGTGCTGCGGTCGCTGCCGCCAGTGGTCACGCCGCTCAGTTTCTTGTCGCCGCAACCTTGCTGGAACCGGGTGACGAATTTATTGCGTCGCGCCATTTGTACGGCGGCTCGGTAACCCAGTTCGCCCTGAGCTTCGCGAAACTTGGTTGGACGTGCCACTTCGTCGATATGCACGAACCCCAAGCCGTGGCCGATGCAATGACGGATCGCGTAAAGTTCGTATTCTGTGAAGGGCTCGCCAACCCGGGCGGCGTTGTCATTGACATTGAGCCCATCGCCGACATTGCCAGAGCTAACGGAATTCCACTGGTGGTCGACAACACGCTGGCGACCCCATACCTCTGCCGCCCGTTTGAGTGGGGCGCGGATATCGTCATTCACTCCGCCACAAAATTTATCGGGGGCCACGGTAACTCGATGGCCGGCATCGTCGTTGAGTCCGGTCGTTTCGACTGGTTCCAAAACGACAAATTTCCCGGCATGACCCAGCCGGAGCCAGCGTATCACGGACTGACCTTCGCAGAAACTTTCGGCGACTTCGCCTTTACCACCAAGCTACGTACTGTTGGCCTACGTGATTACGGCCCTGCCTTGTCCCCGACCAATGCATGGAACATCCTGCAAGGAGTGGAAACTCTGCCCCTGCGTATGGACCGTCATTCGGAAAGTTCGCACAAGGTCGCCGCTTGGCTTCAGGGGCGCCCAGAGATTGCCTGGGTTTCTCACGCCGGCCTGCCCGACAGCCGATATCGGCCGCTGGTCGAGAAATATCTGCCACGCGGTGTCGGTGCTGTTTTTACCATTGGCCTTAAAGGCGGTTATGAAGCCGGCATAAAAGTTGTTGAAGGCGTGAAGCTTTTGTCCCACCTCGCGAATATCGGCGACACCCGCAGCCTGATCATTCACCCCGCATCAACGACGCACCGCCAGCTAAGCGAGGAGCAGCAAATCGCCGCTGGCGCCGGGCCCGATGTCATTCGCCTGTCGATCGGCATTGAAACTGTCGACGACATTATTGCGGACCTTGAACAGGCCCTGAACCGCATCTGACCTTCAGCCTCATCCCGCACCATCAATCGCCTGCGCCAGATCCATCCGCAGGTCCTCAACGTGTTCCACACCGATCGAAAGTCGCACCAGGTCGTCGGTCACGCCTATGCGATGACGAATCTCGTCAGGGATCGATTTGTGGGTCATGAGACCTGGTAACTCGATCAAACTTTCAACGCCGCCCAGGCTGACGGCCAGTGCGAAGAGATGGGTGCGCTTACAGATTTCACGTGCGACCGGCGGTCCGCCTCTGGGTCGAAAAGTCACGATACCGCCGAAGCCCGACATCTGCCGTTTGGCCAGTTCGTGCTGCGGGTGGGTCGGCAAACCCGGATAGCTCACCTGCTCGATCGCCGGGTGCGCGGCCAACCATTCTGCCAGCACGCCGGCATTGGCGCAGTGCCGCTCCATGCGCAAGTCCAGCGTCTTCAAGCTGCGCAAAGTGAGGTAGCAGTCAAATGCACTCGGCACGGCACCAAGAGCATATTGCGTGAAGCCGAGTTTTTCCGCCAATGCCGGGTTGTCACCGATCACCAGCATGCCGCCGATCAGATCGGAGTGACCAGCGATGTATTTGGTCGTG
The DNA here is from genome assembly GCA_018668475.1 of Alphaproteobacteria bacterium. Lineage (GTDB taxonomy): Bacteria > Pseudomonadota > Alphaproteobacteria > UBA828 > UBA828 > JABJCZ01. The sequence goes on from JABJCZ010000085.1 coordinate 4,795, forward strand.
GAATGCAACACGACATCGATGCCGTATTCCAGCGGGCGCTGCAGCGCTGGCGACGCGAATGTGTTGTCGACCACCGTCAGAATGCCGTGCTTTTTGCCGATCCTCGCAATCTCCGCAAGGTCGACGAGTTTGAGCTGTGGATTGGTGGGCGTTTCAGCCCAGATGATGCGGGTCTCGGGCCGGATCGCCGCCTCCAGCGCGCCCGGCGCCGACAGATCAATAAAACTGGTTTCAAGGTTGGCCGAATGCGCCCTGATATCGCGGAACAATCTATGCATCCCACCGTAGAGATCTTCCATGGCAATCATGTGACTGCCCGCTTCAAGGGTATCCAGCAACGACGCCGCCGCCGCGAGACCGGAGGCGAACGCAATGCTGCGGGTGCCACCCTCGAGCGCCGACACGCATTCCTCATAGGCTGTTCGGGTCGGATTACCGACGCGGCCATAGACGTAGCCGCGTGTACCTGGACCGGGCTCGTCCATCACGAATGTCGATGATGCGAACACCGGCGTATTGATTGCCCCTGTCGCCGCGTCGGGCTCTTGCCCGGCATGCACCGCCCGGGTCGCAAAACGGTGCTGGTTGACACGCTCAGTCATAAACTTCCTGCTTTCGTTGGGTCAGTTGAGGTCACGCGCGAAAAAAACGACATCCGGGCCGTGAA
>JABJCZ010000086.1 GCA_018668475.1 Alphaproteobacteria bacterium
CTGATGCGCCGGCCTGAGGTGAAAAGCTTCATCTCGATTGCGCCACCCGCCAATATTTATGACTTCTCATTTCTGGCGCCCTGCCCGTCGTCGGGCCTCATATTGCAAGGCGACAAGGACGACGTGGTGCCGGAACATGATGCAGCCGGGCTGGTCAAACGCCTGCAACTGCAGAAACACATCACCATCGATTACCGGGTGATGAAGTCGGCCAACCACTTTTTCGAAGGCCACATGGACAAGCTTGCCGAACATGTTGGCGGCTATGTGAAAGCGGCCATGGCACCTGAGGCAGCAACCAGCTGAAGCCCGGTCGAGTCTAAGTCGCAGTTGTAAGTCGCCCGCCCGTAAGCGGCGCTGCGACGCCCGTTGTCAGCGGGAAACTAAGTGGCATGCCGGCAAGTGAGCGGACTGCGAGATAGGCAAACGCCTGCGCTTCAAGGGCGTCCCCGTCCCAGCCGACCGCCTCAACGGCCTCGACCGGCGCCGACAATTGATCTGCAATAGCTCGCATCAACGCACCGTTGTGGCGCCCGCCACCGGTTACCAGCCAGCGGCATGGCGGCGCCTCAAACCACGTCGCGCTCCGCACCACCGCTGCCGCCGTGAAGGCCGATAGAACGGCCGCACCGTCAGACGGTGAGAGCCCTTCCACCAGCCCCATATCAAAATGATCGCGATCCAGGCTCTTCGGTGGAGCTTTCAAGAAATACGGGTCAGTCAGCAGCGCCGCAAGCACCGCTTCATCGACGACCCCGGCACTAGCCAGCGCGCCATCGGCATCAAACGCGTCGCCAGTGCTCGCTCGCACCCAGTCATCAATCAACGCGCAGCCGGGGCCGGTATCAAAGGCCAGCAACCGTTGATCGCTTTCGACCCAGGTAACATTCCCCACGCCGCCAAGATTAAGCACCGCGACCGGGCCTGCCGGACCCACCAGCTCTCTTGCCAGCGCAGCATGAAATACCGGCGCAAGCGGAGCTCCTTGACCGCCGGCGGCGACATCAGCGGCGCGAAAATCGCTCACCACGTCAATGCCGGTGGCCGCGGCGAGTCGCGCGGCATCGCCGATTTGCCGGGTGACGCCCTTGGCCGGGTCATGGTGGATGGTATGACCGTGAAAACCGATCACGCCAATATCCTCCGACACGCACCCTGCCAGCCTCAAAAGCGCCTGAACTGCCTGAATATGCGCATCAGTCACAACGCGCGTCGCCGCTGCTTCCGCGTCTTCGCCCGCTTCACCGCCAACGGCCGCACGCAACACCGCCTTGTCCTCCGGCGTGTATGGGGCCGAGAGCGCAGCGCCGAACCGCTCCACTCCGACGCCATCTGTCACCAGCAACGCGGCATCGACGCCATCCATCGAGGTGCCGCTCATCAGGCCAATAGCGAGTATGGGTTGCTGGTCTGGGCCGGGCATCTGGGTAGACTCCGCGATGGGTCTCAGTTGGCCGCACGCTGTAGCCGCGTTGTCGGCGTTTCGGAGGTATGCTACATCACTCGCTCTTTTTCGGGGCAATCCTGAACCATAAATTGGCAGACTCCCATGGCCACCGAAGGCACCTATCGCTCTGACTTCATGCGCGTACTCGAAGAGCGCGGCTACATTCATCAGTGTACTGATGGCGCCGCGCTGGATACACTGGCCGGTAGCGGCGGTAACGGCCCCCTCAGCGCCTACATTGGCTTTGACTGCACGGCGACCAGCCTTCACGTGGGCTCACTGGTGCAGATTATGATGCTGCGCTGGCTGCAAAAGACCGGGCACCAACCAATTGTGCTGATGGGCGGTGGCACGACCCGGATCGGAGACCCCAGCGGGCGCGACGAATCGCGGCAACTGCTGACGCCCGAGAAAATCGATGAGAACAAGGCCGGCATCCAGCGTTGCTTCGAGCGCTTTCTGACCTTCGGTGATGGGCCGGGCGATGCCATCATGGTGGACAATGCGGTCTGGCTGGACGAGCTGGATTACGTCCCATTTTTACGCGAGGTCGGGCGGCATTTCTCGATAAACCGCATGCTGACCTTCGACAGCGTGAAACTGCGGCTC
>JABJCZ010000087.1 GCA_018668475.1 Alphaproteobacteria bacterium
ACGCGCGTTGCGAGATAGTGAAGCGCGTCTCGCAAATGCACAGCGTATTGCTTCAATTGGCAACTTCGAGCGTGATATCGCTACCGGCAAGGTGACCTGATCCTAAAATCAATACGACATTTTTGGCGTGGATTCTGAGACGTTTGACCACAAACACCAATCCGTATTGTCGCTCGTGATACCCGAGGATCAGCCAGCGTTCCTCGAAGCCAACTCCAGGGCGATGGAGCAAGGCGAGCCATGGGACCTGCATTACCGGATCCAGCGGGCCGACGGCACGATACGCACCATTCGCTCATTGGGTGAGGCCGTCTTCGAGCACGGTGTTGCCGCCCATTTGCGTGGCGTGACGCAGGATGTAACTGAATCGCGCCAGGCTGAGGAGGATCTGCAACAGAGCGTCGAGCGATTTGACCTCGTTACCAGGGCCACGCGAGACGGCGTATTTGACTGGAATATTGAAGCCGGCACCTGCTGGTTCTCGGCCAATTCCCGCGCGATATTTGGGTATGATCAAATCGGCCACGAAGGCTCGATCGAAGAATGGCGGGTGCGCATTCATCCGAGCGACCGCTCGATGGTATCCCAGGCGATGGAAAGCCAGTTTGCCAGCGATGAACCCTATAACGTCGAATACCGGTTCCTGCGGGCCGACGGCGTATGGCGTTGGTTCCAATCGTTTGGCATCTTGCAGAGGGATGACGATGGCAAGCCGGTCCGGATGGTCGGGTCGAACCGCGACGTCTCCGAACGTCGTCAGGCGGATGAGCGGTTCCGGGTTCTGTTCGAGCGTTCGACCGACCCACATTTGCTAGTGGATCAAAGAGGCATTATCGACTGCAATCGGGCCACGCTTGAGATGCTCGGGTGTCCCGATCAGGAAAGTCTGGTTGGCCAGCACCCGGCCGAGTTGTCGCCGGAACAGCAGCCCGATGGACGGGTCTCGTCAGAAAAAGCCAAGGAGATGGACGCCTTGGCACGGGCGCGCGGGTTCCATCGGTACGAATGGACTCACCAGCGCTTTGACGGTGAGGAATTTTTGGTTGAAACGACGATGTCGCCGGTGGCGTTGGACAGCGGTCCGGCACTGCTCGTCGTTTGGCACGATATCAGCGTGCGCAAGCGCGCAGAGGAGGCGTTGCGCGATGCCAAGGACGCTGCGGAGCACTCAAACAAGGCGAAGTCCGACTTTCTGGCAAGTATGAGCCACGAAATCCGCACGCCGCTGAACGGTGTGATCGGCATGCTTGGCCTGATGATGCGGGGCAAACTGGATAATACGCAGCGCGATCAGGCTGAGGTGGCTCGTCAGTCGGCCGAATCACTTTTGAGTCTCATCAACGATATTCTTGATGTTTCCAAGCTCGAGGCAGGTCGTGTCGATGTCGAGCGCATTGATTTTGACCTTCTGGATGTCGTTAGCGGCGTAGCAGAATTGTTGGGGCCAAGAGCAAAAGAGGGCGGCAATGTCATCGACGTGACGTACGCGCCAGATGTTCCGGTGGATATCGGTTCTGATCCGACAAAAATTCGCCAAGTGCTGTTCAATCTGGTTGGCAACGCCATCAAGTTTACGCATGAGGGGTCTGTGTCGGTCAACGTCATGTGCATCGATCGATCCGATGCGGGTGCCACAATGCGGTTCGAAGTTACGGATACCGGAATCGGTATCGATCCTGCTGTCCGCGACACATTGTTTGAAAAATTCGCCCAGGCGGATGCCTCTATTTCCCGGCGCTATGGCGGCACCGGTTTGGGGCTGAGTATCTGCCGGATGCTATTGGAAGCGCTTGGCGGTCGCATTGGCGTTGACAGTGAACTTGGTGTTGGAAGCACGTTTTGGTTCGAGTTACCGGTTTCAGTCAGCTCGGTTATTGACGTTGCAATTCGCGATGCCGGGGATGAGCCCGATCACGCCGTGGATGCCGGGTCACTTGCCAACTACAAAATACTGCTGGCCGAGGACAACCTCATCAACCAGCAGATTGCAGTCACTCTATTGGTTGATGCCGGGGCAGACGTGGATACGGCCCTGAACGGTATTGAGGTCGTGGAGATGGCACCGCTGGAGCCCTACGACGTCGTGTTGATGGATATTCGGATGCCGGAACTTGATGGCTTGGAGGCAACTAAACGTATCCGCGCACTGGGGGGGTCGTGTGCCGAAATTCCAATCATTGCAATGACGGCCAATGCCATGCGTGGTGACCGGGATGCCTACATAGCTGCCGGTATGAACGATTATGTTTCCAAACCCCTGGCCTTCGGAAAACTGTTTCGCACGTTGCTGAAATGGGCGCCGTCTGCCGGGCATGTGGAGGCAGGGGCAGCATCGTTGGCGGCAGAAAGCGCTGCTGATGATGTTGATGATGCCGGTGGGGATGCTGCAATGGCGCTAAACACTGTTGTTGAGGTGCTGGCGAACGCTGGAAACAATAAGCCGGCGGACGCCCCCGATATCGATGAGACGGTCATCGCCGGGCTCGAGACGGCGCTCGGTCCACAGAAGGTAAAGGATCTTGTCGGTCTCCAAATAAAGACCGCCCGCGAGCTGCTGACGATACTACGCACTGGCGTAGAGAGTAGCGATGACGAACAGGTTATCGGCGCGGCCCATGACTTGAAAAGTACGTTCGGCCAGTTTGGTGCGTTGGATGCCAGTGCGGCAGCGGCCGTAATCGAAGAGGGCTTCAGATCAGGCGATTTTGACCGGTCAGGCGATGGTATCGCCAAGTGTCTGTCGCTTTCCGAGCGCGCGGTGGGCGCGCTGGCTGCGCGATATTCCCTGTCCGACGCAGCTTGATGAGCGACGCGGGTCAACCGCAACTCCAAGATTATCGGGTGCCAACAAATCAGGGCCGGGTCGTATATTGACCCGGCCCTTTTTATGCAGTGTTGTTTTGGGCCGCGCTACTCTGCGGCTGCGGCGCCGACCTGACGGCGGCGGGCCAGTTTGCGACCGTCCGGCGCCTTGTGATAGGCGCCGTCCTTCATGATCATCAGCAGGTTGTCGGCATCCTGAAGAATGGAAACGTCCTTCAGCGGATCACCGTCCACCAGCAACAGGTCAGCCAGATAACCCTCTTTTACCTGGCCAATGTTCATTTCCATCAATTCACCGCCCCATTTGGTCGCGCCCTTCAATGCTTCGGCGGGTGAATACCCGAACAGGTTCACAAAGTGCTCCAGGTCACGAGCGTTGGTGCCAATAGGGTTCCACGCAAAACCGTAGTCGCCACCCGGCAGCGCCCTGATGCCGCGTTTGCGGAACTCGGCATAGACTTTCATGCAGCTCTCGAGCTTGCGCTTGAGGTTCATCGATTCTGCTGCTTGCTCAGTAATACCCCAGTCGCTCGCCTCATATATCGTTGTGTAAATGAGGCCGGCCGCCGGCGCCATGAAAATACGCTTCTTGCGGGCTTCAATGAGGTCCACAGTTTTCATGGTGATGAGGTCGGCATGGTAGAGCACATCGATATTGTGACGCAGTGCCATACGGATCGATTCATCAGACCTGGCGTGCGTGGCGACCTTGAGCCCACGCTCATTCGCCACCTGCATGCAGGCAGCGACTTCAGCATCGGTATAGGCCAATGAATCCATGCCGGCGCCCCGAGCGAACGCATCGCCGGAAATATTGATCTTGATGTTGTCGACACCCTCGCGAGCACAAATCCGTACGCCGCGCATCATTTCATCCACGCCATCTGCGATCAGACCGATGGACTCCTGATGCAGGTGCAGCAGGCGCTCGTCGCCGAGCCCACCCGTAGACGTTATTTCCGGGGACGACGCACGGAGCCGTGGGCCTGGGAAATGTCCGTCGTTGATGGCATTGCGCAATGCAACTTCAAGCCGGATCTTGGAAACGCCGGCCGCCGAATACAACGCCGTAAAGCCTTGATCAAGCATGGTTTTCGCGTTACGGAGTGCGATCATCATGTGCTCTTCCGGCGGCACGCGGCCGACATCGGGGAGAGACGGGCAATCCGTGTAGGTCACATGGGCGTGGGGCTCGATGAGGCCGGGCATCAGGGTCGTGCCGCAACC